>NZ_CDWTMO010000154.1:0-9962 GCF_977946435.1 Frankia sp. CgKIO3
AAGCGGAACTCCACGACGTCGCCGTCGGCCATCACGTAGTCCTTGCCCTCCATGCGCACCTTGCCGGCCGCGCGGGCGGCGGCCATCGAACCGGCCGCGATCAGGGCGTCGTACGAGACGATCTCGGCCTTGATGAAGCCACGCTGGAAGTCGGTGTGGATGGCCCCGGCGGCCTCCGGCGCGGTCGCCCCGGCCCTGATGGTCCAGGCCCGGGCCTCCTTCGGGCCGGCCGTCAGGAACGTCTGGAGCCCGAGGGTGTGGAAACCGATCCGGGCCAGCTGGGCGAGGCCGCTCTCCTCCTGGCCGAGCGAGGCCAGCAGCTCCGCGGCGTCGGCCTCGGCCAGTTCGGCCAGTTCGGCCTCGACCTTGGCGCATAGCACGATCGCGTCCGCGGGCGCGACGGACCCGACAAGTTCCTTGCGCCGACCGGGATCGGCGAGGACGTCCTCGTCGACGTTGAAGACGTAGAGGAAGGGCTTGGCGGTGAGCAGGAAAAGCTCCCGCAGGGCGTCGCGATCGATCTTCGGTTCCGAGGACAGCGTGCGGCCGGCGTCAAGCACCTCGCGCGCGGCCTTCACCGCGGCCAGCAACGGCTGCTTCGCCTTGTCGGCCCGGGCCTCCTTCTCCAGCTTCGGCAGGCGCGCGTCGACGGTCTGCAGATCGGCGAGGATCAGCTCGGTGTTGATCGTCTCGATGTCGTCGGCCGGGTCGACCCTGCCCTCGACGTGCACCACGTCAGGATCGGAGAACACCCGGACGACCTGGCAGACCGCGTTGGACTCGCGGATGTTCGCGAGGAAGCGGTTACCCAGGCCCTGCCCCTCGGACGCGCCTCGGACCAGGCCGGCGATGTCCACGAAGCTGACCGTGGCCGGCACCGTCCGGGCGCTGTCGTAGAGCTTCGCGAGCTCGCCGAGACGCGGATCGGGCACCCCGACCACGCCCACGTTCGGCTCGATCGTCGCGAACGGGTAGTTCGCGGCCAGCACCTCATTGCGCGTCAGGGCGTTGAACAACGTGGACTTGCCGACGTTGGGCAGCCCGACGATCCCGATCGACAGGCCCATGGCCGGTCAGTCTACGGACCTCACGGCTACGGACCTCACGGCTACGGGCCCTGCGGCCGCCCCGCCGGGGACCGACTCACCGCGAAACCGCGCGAAACTGTCGGAGGGCCGTGATTGCCTCTCTCCCGTGGACACGACCAGCGCGCTGCTGGCCCTGATCGGGCTGGCTCTCGGCGCCATGGGCGGATTCGCCGCCGCGCGCCGCTTCGCCGATCCGCGGGTCGCCGCGCTCACGGCCGCGCACGCCGCCGCCATGCGGGAGCGCGACCAGGCCCGGGAGGCCGCCGCCGCCGCTGCCGAGCGTGCGATGCTGGCCGAGTCGGACGTGTCCAGCCTGCGCACCGTGCTGGAGTACGAGCAGCGAGCGGCGGCCGAGCGGGTGGCGCTGGTCGAGCAGAGCCAGGACCGGCTCGCCGAGAGCTTCCGAGCGCTGTCCGCGCAGGCTCTGGAGGGCGCGAGCCGTCAGTTGGTGGAGCTGGCCTCCGCCCGGCTGGACGAGGCCGGCGCCCGTGCCCGCGGCGACCTCGACGCCCGTCGTTCGGCGGTCGAGAGCATGGTGACGCCGCTGCGGGAGGCCCTCGGGCGGATGGAAGACCGGCTGCGGGAGCTGGAGACCGCGCGCACCGAGGCCTACGCGGCGCTCGTCGAGCAGGTGCGGTTCGCCCGTGAGGCGTCGGAGAACCTCCGGTCGCAGACCGCCGCGCTCGTGACCGTGCTGCGCCGGCCCCAGGCCCGCGGTGCCTGGGGCGAGATGCAGCTGCGCCGGGTGGCGGAGGTGGCCGGCATGCTCAACCGCTGCGACTTCACCGAGCAGATGACGATCCAGGGCGACGACGGCCCGCAACGGCCCGACATGGTCGTCCATCTTGCCGGTGGCCGCAACGTGGTCGTCGACGCGAAGGTTCCGCTCAGTGCGTTCCTGGAGGCCGCCGACACGACGGACGAGGACCATCGCGCGCGCCGGATGGCCGCCCACGCCCGCCATCTGCGTGCGCATGTCGACGGCCTCGGCGCCAAGTCCTACTGGCGGCGGCTGCCGTCGTCCCCGGAGTTCGTGGTGCTCTTCGTCCCCGCCGAGGCGTTCCTGGCCCCTGCCCTCGATCACGATCCCGGCCTGCTCGAACACGCCGCCGGCAAGAAGGTCATCATCGCTACCCCAACCACGCTGATCGCCATGCTGCGCACCATCGCCCACGCTTGGACTCAGGATGCGCTGACCGCACGGACGAAAGAGATCTTCGAGCTGGGTCGCGACCTCTACACCCGCCTCGGCACCCTGGGCGAACACGTCGATCGCCTCGGTCGCTCGCTCGGCCGGGCGGTGGGGGACTTCAACGCCACCGTCGGCTCGTTGGAAAGCCGGGTGCTGACCCCTGCCCGCCGGCTCGCGGCCATGGAAGTCGTCGAGGCGGGGCTCCCCAGTCCGGTTCCGGTGGAGACCGGCGTGCGGCCGCTGTCCGCCGCCGAGCTCCTGAGGAGTACCGGGGAGGGCGCGACGACCGGGCGGGGTGGCGCCATAGAGGACCTCGGAGTCGATGCCGGGTATCAGACCTCTGACGGCGCAGATCCGGTCAGATGAGACGCAGACGACTAGCATAAGGAGGCTTAAGCAACGGAAAGCAGTGAGATCGACACCGAAAGCTCAAATACGAGAGCTGATGCGCATGTCTGGCGCATCGCCCTGACGCATTGGAAATCTGCGGGCGGTACCTTGCCTTCGTGAGTGTGCCGCCTCACCGGCAGTCGGCCGGACCGCCGGGCAGATCCGCACGCGCTCGCGGGCATGACGATCTGTACGCCCGCAGCTCGCGCAGTCGGGCGGATGGGCCGCCGCCCACGCTGTTCACGGGCAGCCGCCGGGGCCTCACCGCGCTCGGCACCGGCATCCTCGTCCTCGTCCTCGGTGGGCTAGGTGCCATCGTGGACTCCGCGATCTTCGGTTCCCTGAAGTTCGCCTTCGCCGTGCTGTTCATCGGCTCGTGCGTCCTCGCCGCGGTCCGCGTGCATGCGGATGACCTCATCGGCGTAGTGATCATGCCGCCGCTCGCCTACGCGCTCATCGCCCTCGGCGTCGGCTACCTGAACCCCGCGGCCGGGGACGGCAGCTCCGGCCTGCGCAACAAGGCCATCGACGTCGGCTCGGAGATGATCTTTCACGCTCCGATCCTGCTGACGGCCTTCATCCTGGTGGCCGTCATCGCGCTCTTCCGGGGTCGCCGCGCTCAGATGGCGCGCCGCGAGCGGCAACGTTCCCTCTCGCAGTCGGCCGCCGAGCGCCGACGCCGGTCGTAGTAGGCCCGGACCGCCGCTTCCCCGCGCCAGTTCCCCACGCCAGGTCGGCCGTACCGCCACAACCGACCCATGAGTAAATCCGCGCCCTCAATAAAAACAATAACAGGAATGTAGCTGGAACGGCCGATGACAAAAACCGGCAACGCGACCACACCTATTGCCACAGCTCGTGCTAGATTCCATGTCGCATCACGCACCCGCCGCTCAGGCGCACTTCCACTGACCTATCGGGTGCCGCATCCCCTGGAGGCGGCGGACGTAGGGAGGCCCGCTTGTCGTGCACGTCTCACGCTTTCTCCGGCGAGCACGTCCTGTCCGCTGGTGAGCCGGCCGGGTCCCGGTGACCGCCAGTCCCTGCTCAGCGGGGAGAACCCCGGTGATCCCGATGTTGCGCTACCGGTCTCTCGACACGCAGCCGCCACGCGGCCCGCGACGTCGGCTGATCCCCTTCTCGACCTTCATGCGGCACTGCGCCATCATCGCCGCCTCCGGCCGGCAGACGCTCACCGTGTCGAAATATGCCGCATCCCTGCGCGCGGCCACCTCGTCGGCCAACCCGGTCGTCATCACCTTCGACGACGGCGGCGTGGAAACCTTGAAGGCTCTCCGCCGGCTGGCCGAGACGGGTCTGACGGCGACGGTATTCGTGACCAGTTCGCGGGTCGGTGATCCGGGCTATTTCAACCGGACCGACCTTCATCGAATACGGGGTCTCGGGATAGAAATCGGCGGATCCGGTCACACCGGACGGCGGCTGGACGAGCTGGCGCGGACCGACGTGATTGCCGAACTGACGCTGTCGCGTCGTCGGCTGGCCGTGGCGACCGGGGACGAACCTCGCACGTTCGCCTATCCCCTCGGCGGATACGACCCGTCCGTACGCCAGCTTGTGATCTCGGCCGGCTACAGTTCGGCCTGCGCGGTACGCGACGTCCTCTCGCATCCCGCCGACGACCGCTTCGCCCTCGCTCGGTTGACCGTCGAGGCGAACACGCCCGACAGCCGGCTTCTCGCGTGGTTGGAAGGCGTCGGGCGGCCCGCGCCGCCTCTCACGGTGCCACGAGCCCACACCCATCGGTTTCGGCGCGCAGCCCATCAGCCCGATCTTTTCACCCCCCGGCTCGGTCAGCCTGATCCTGGCCCGGTAACCGGCACCGGGGACCCGGGCGACCTCGCATCCCCCAGCCTCAGCTCGCCATCACAGGCCCTGCCGGAGCACTGAGCAGGCCGAACAAACTGAGCAGACGGGGTGGCGGCGGTACTCCGCCCGCGGGCGGTCAGCGAGAGTGCCACGGCGTCCCGCGGCGGGTCGGTGCGCAGGGCCAGATCACCGAGCGGACTGGTCACCCCGAGCCAGTACCGCTCGTTGCGGTAGTGGTGCAAACGATGCCCTCGCCACAACCGCCGGTAGTAGGCCGTGCGTGGGGGGACCCGGGTATGGATGAGGAAATGCGTCCAGTCGTAGACGAGCGCACCCATCCCGAGGCAGAGCGCGCCGGTCGCCGCCCACGGCGGCCCGAGCAGCGCCGGCGCCGCGACGGCGACGGTTCCGCTGATCACCTCGCGGGGGCGCAAGAACATCGTGTCGAGGTTGGTCGGATCGCGGTGATGCTGCTCGTGCCCGTATCCGGCAAGCTGGTAACCGATCGATCCCAGCCGACTGCCCGGCCGGGCGTGGAGCAGTATCCGGTGCACACTCCACTCGACGAAGGGCTGCGCCGCCATGGCAGCCACCGCGACGCCGGTGTCCCGGATCCGCCACGGGCCTCGGACCGCCCGCAGGGCGGCAAGCGTCCCCACGCAACCAAGCAGGACGGGGGGCCGTGGATGGCGCAGGAACCTGCGTGCCGCACCCGCCAGCGTCCGGACCTCCGCGGCGCTGCCGTGCGGTCCCGGGGGGTCGAGGCGCGCGAACACCCTCGCGGGGACGGAAGGTCGCGGGTAGAGCACCATGCGACCACCTCCCGACCAGATCGGAATCGGAACGGAACCGGAACAGCATGGAAACTGTACGGAACTCCGACCGGACCGGCGACTTGGATCGGAGCTGCGACCGGAGTGGCGACCGGGACAGCGGCGGCTCAGAACGGGACGGTGGAGTACGCCTGCAGCTTGGTGAGCTGATGCTGGCTGTCCACTCGGCGGATGGTGCCCGAGCGTGACCGCATCACCAGCGAGGACGTGTTCGCCCCGCCCGGCCGGTACCGCACCCCGGCGAGCAGTTCGCCGTCCGTGATGCCGGTCGCCACGAAGAAGACGTTGTCACTGTCGACGAGGTCCCGGGTGGACAGTACCCGGGTCGGGTCGCCCCCGAGGTCGGCGACCTTGCGATACTCCGCGTCGTCCCGCGGCCACAGCCGGCCCTGGATCACTCCGCCCAGACAGGTCACCGCGCAGGCCGTGATGATCCCCTCGGGAGTGCCGCCGATCCCTAGCAGCAGGTCCACGCCGGTGTCCGCCGAGGCGGCCATCACCGCTCCGGCGACGTCGCCGTCGGAGATCAGCTTAACTCGGGCGCCGGCCGCCCTGATCTGCTCGACCAGTTGGCTGTGCCGGGGCCGGTCCAAGACCACCACGGTGACGTCCCGCGGGAGGATCTCCTTGGCCTTCGCCACGGCGCGGATGTTGTCCTCCACCGAGGCCGTGATATCCACCGCCCCGGCCGCCTCCGGGCCGGTGACCAGCTTCTCCATGTAGAAACACGCGCTCGTGTCGTACATCGAGCCACGCTCGCTGACCGCCATGACCGAGATGGCGTTATTCATCCCCTTGGAGGTCAGCGTCGTACCGTCCACGGGATCCACGGCGACGTCGCACTCGGGCCCTTCCCCCGAACCGACCACCTCGCCGTTGAACAGCATGGGGGCCTCGTCCTTCTCCCCCTCGCCGATCACGACGATCCCGCGCATCGAGACGGTGCCGACCAGTCGGCGCATCGCGTCGACGGCGGCCCCGTCCGCGCCGTTCTTGTCACCACGGCCGACCCAGCGCGCCGCGGCGAGCGCGGCTGCCTCGGTTACCCGGACAAGTTCGAGCGCGAGGTTGCGATCCGGAGCCTGTCCCTGCACGGCCAGCGTGTCGGGCACGGACGAGGCGTCGGAAGGCCTGGAGACGGAGGATTCAGCAGTGGAAGACACGGCCCCGAGCCTAGTTCGGGAGCCCCGTCGGCGCCCGAGATTAGGCCCAGAGTGACGCCAAATATACCTTCATGACCTTATCCCGCCGCGAAGGTGTGCCTGCGGCCGTCCGGCAAATCCGGCCTGTCGTCGACACGACACCTCGAATCCGCCGAAGAGGCACGCAACCTTCAACCCGGTACGCGCGTCCAACGAAGCATCGGGCAGCCGTCACGCGGAGGGGGCGTGACGGCTGCCCGACAGGTCCCGGCGTGGCCGGTTCCTCACCCCGCGCTCCCCGATAAGGCCCTCCAGCCGGGCGAGAGCCTGAACACGCCACCACCCCTATGAGCCGCCCAGACGTGGTCTGGGTGCCCATCCGGGGGCTCAGACCTGGAAGATGGGGACGTGGCACGACGACGCGGTCAGGAAACGATCAGAGACATGGCGCTCTCTCTCGCCGTAGTCATGGCGGGTGTCCTGCTCTTCGTCATCTTCGTCATGCCCCGCGGAAGCGACGAGCCCACGGTCAAGGTCGTCGCGACGAGTGAGCCGATGGCGGCGTTCGCCCGCCAGGCGCCCTACTCCCCACTCGGGCCGGCTGGCCTGCCCTCCTATTGGAAGCCGACCTCCATCCGCCTGACGCTGCCCACCGGTGGTGCCGACGGTGGTCCCGCCGAGGCGACGATCGGCTATGTCGTCGATCGGCCCGACCATCGGACGTTCGCTCGCTTCGTCGAGAGCAACGCTCCCACCGCGGTCCAGCGGATCCTGGGGAACCGACCGGCCAACGGCACGGTCGATGTGGAAGGCGTCGCCTGGCAGCAACGCCGGGACGGCGATGGGCATCTCGCGCTCACCCGGACCGACGGCGGCGTCACCGTGATCGTGGATGATGGAGGCGGCAAAGGCGGGGCGAATCAGGCCGATCTGGTCACCCTCGCCGCGTCACTGCGACCGGTCGTTCCCGCCGCCACGAACTGATCGCGCCGTCGGTGCGAGCCTGGTCGATGGGAACCCGGTCGGTGCAAGCCGCCCGGTCAGCGCTGGACGGCGACCGCGATGACGGGAGGCCGTGCGGGTGCGACGGCCGTTGCGGCCGGTGGCTCGCCCCCACCCTCCAGCGCGGTGGCGGCCGGGATGAGAATCGCCATGCCGATGACCAGCCCGGCCGCCCGACGTAGCAGCGGGCCCGTCGTCGGCATCCGCCATCCGAGGTGGGCGCCGCCACCCCGCGTCCCGGTCATCCCACCCCTCGGCACGGCACCCACGGCGGCAACCGAAGGCGGAGCGTGCTCTCGGGCGAGGTCGCCGAGAGGCCGGCGACGAGGCGTCGGGCGTAGCGCGGGCATTGCTACCTCCAGACTGGATGTCCTGCGGGTAACGGCCGGTGTGCCAGGTCGGTCGCGGTCCGTCTCGGACCGCGACCGACCTGAAACGCCGTGCAGCGACCTTGTACTATGGATCTCTACCGGACCGACCGGGTTCAGCCATGATTGTTCCTTGTTGGATATCATGTTGGTCGGGCGGAGGGGAAATCGCCACGCCGGTGCCCCCTGGCCGTCGGGTCGCCCAACGGTGGATGCTGGGTCGGGGCCGAACCCGTAATCACCGATAGCCCACCGGGACCGAGCCGCAAACGCCGATGGCACCCCGAGGCAGGGGGCCTCCCCGCTCCGCCGGGGCTGGCCCGGAACCGCGCGGTCCACGGATTGAGCGGACCTCGCTGTAGAGGGTTGTAGAGGCATAGAGGGTTCTAGAGGATAGAGGGCCGCAGAGGCGGCACGGAGGTGGCCATGCCCGAAGCATTCAACGACAGCCCTACCGGTCACGCCTCGGGCTCCGCCGATGTCCCCCCGCCGGGCGTCCCGGCCCCACCGGTCACCTACGAGGCCGCGCGGGCCGAACTCGAGGAGGTCGTCCGCCGGTTGGAGGCCGGCGGGGTGAGTTTGGAGGAGTCACTGATCCTCTGGGAACGAGGCGAGGAGCTCGCCAGGACCTGTCAGGCGCTGCTCGACGGCGCCCGCGCTCGACTGGCCGCGGCGACTCCACTCCCCTGAGCGTCTCCTGATCTCCTGAGCGTCTCCTGAGCGAGCGGCCCCTCCAGCCGACCGGGCCGCCGGGCCTGCTCAGCCGTCCACGACCGTCGCGCGCAGCGTTCCGCCCGCCACCCGGATGGCGAGCCCGTCCCCGGCCGCAACCTCGGCAGGCCCGCGCACAACCGCACCATCCACGGTGCGCTGCACCACGGCGTACCCGCGGTCGAGGGTCGCCGCCGGCGACAGCGCGCGCATCCGGGCCCGGGTGGCGGCCAGATCGTTCCCGGTCACATTTATCATGTGGCGGACGCAGCGGCGCGAACGGGCGAGGAGCGCCGACACGTCGTCCGCTCTGCGGCCCACGTCGCGCGTGGGCGTTGCGAGCACGGGGCGCCCCCGGGTGTCCGCCAGCCAACGTTCCTCCCGGTCGAGCCGGTGCTCGACGACCCGCCGGGCCCGGGCCCGCAGCTGGGCGACCGCGATCGCCTGCTCACCGACGTCCGGCACCACCCTCTTCGCCGCGTCCGTCGGTGTGGAGGCGCGGACGTCGGCGACAAAATCGAGCAAAGGGGTGTCCTGCTCGTGTCCGATTGCCGACACCACCGGGGTACGCGCGGCCACGACGGCCCGCAGCAGCGCCTCGTCAGAGAAGGGCAGCAGATCCTCCAGCGACCCGCCGCCACGAGCGATGACGATCACCTCCACTTCGGCACGCGCGTCGAGTTCCCGCAGCGCGTCGATGACCTGGGCGACCGCGAGAGGCCCCTGGATGGCCACCTCCCGTAACACGATACGCACCGCCGGCCAGCGACGGCGCGCGTTCTCGACCACGTCCCGCTCCGCCGCGCTGGCCCGCCCGGTGATCAGACCGACGGCCGCCGGGAGGAACGGAGGACGCCGCTTACGGGACGCGGCGAACAGCCCCTCGGCCGCCAGCGTGGCCTTGAGCTGTTCGAGCCGGGCCAGCAGCGCACCGGCACCGAGCGGGCGAATCTCAACAACCGCAAGGGCCAGCGTGCCTCGGCCGGGGTGGAACGACGGCTTGCCCCACACCACGACGCGGGCCCCGTCGACGAGCGCCGGCCCCACCGCGTCGCACACCGCGCGCGGGCAGGTGACCCGCAGGGACACGTCGGCCACCGGGTCCCGCAGGGTGAGGAAGACCGTTCCCATCCCGGGACGGCGGACGATCCCGGTCACCTGCCCCTCGACCCACACTCGCCCCAGCCGGTTGATCCAGTCTCCCAGCGCGCGCGACACGCTGCGGACCGGCAGCGGCTGTTCCGGGGACGATGTCAGTGCCACCCGGGCACCGTAACCTCGCCCTACAACAGTCGGCGGCCCTCGTCACGGCCGGACCGGACGATGTCGCCATCGGGTGATGCATCGCCTCGTTCTGTCTTCCGCACATGGGGTTTCGATGCGTTGACCGGCCGGGTTTCTGATCA
>NZ_CDWTMO010000155.1:0-9943 GCF_977946435.1 Frankia sp. CgKIO3
CCCCCGCACAGCGCCCCGTCCCGGCACGGCCCCCCGGGGAACCGGCACCTCGCCGAGCTCAGTCATCGCCGCCACCATGCCGTCCTCCGATAGCACCATTCCGTCCTCCGGCAGGACCCTGGACCCGATCGGCGGTGCGCACCCGGTCAGTGGTGCGCACCCGGTCAACCACCGGCGCTCCACCGCCGGGCGAATCCTCGTGACCGTCGAAGGTGCCACCCAGGCGCTGGTCACCACCCAGCGTGATATGGACAAACGAGGAGGGTGGCCAGGGACCCGTCACCTCGGCGGGGCACCCCGCCGCGTCCAGCTCCCGCGTCAGCACGGTCGCCGTGGTGAGGAAAGCCTCCTCCTCCGAACGCGGCACGAGGTACGCGCAGTCGAACATCCGCCCCGGCCGACCGGTGTGCCGACGGGCGTCATCCCGCGTGTGCGCAGCCAGCTCCCGATCCGCCCGATCGACCATCGCCGCGATCTCGTCACGCCGGTCCCGCTCCGCCTGCAGCTCCCGGCGCCGCTCGGCAAGATAGGCCGTTCCCGAGCCGGTTGCCGAGCCGGCCCGCCCACCCACACCCACCGTGGGCACGGTCTTCGCCGGGTGGTGGACAGGCGAATCCACCCGGAATCCCCACTCACGGGCGTCCCGGACGGCGTCCAGCATCCGGAGCAGGTCCCGTACCTGGTCGTCGAGGATGGCCCGGGCCTGCTCCGGGTCGGCGAGCACCGTGCCGAACCGCAGCGGCAGCACACCGCCGCGTTCCAGCAGCTCCCACAGCACCTGATCGTGCCGGCGGGCCAGCACGGCGAGGCGACCGGTGTCGGAGACGTCCTCCTCGAGGTCACGCAGCAGGCTCAACTCGACCTCCGAGACGGCGAGTGACAACGGCCCGCAGGCGATCGCGTCCACCTCGGTGCCGGCGCCCAGCCCCTCGATTCCGGCGGTGTCGCTCGCCGCGGGGATGATGCCGTATGCGTAAAGACCGCGGTCGGTCCGGGACGCGCGCGAGGACGGCCGGACGCCGGGCCCGACCGCGCCCACAGTTTCGACGGTCGACTCCGGAACGGACTCCGGAACGGACTCCGAGACGGACTCCGACCGCGAGACCGACCCCGACCGCGAGACCGACCCCGACCGCGAGACCGGAACGGGAGGAAGGTCCCGGGGCGGGGTCACGGCCGGCCGGATGCCCTCCATCACCACCCGGGTGATCTCACGGGCGAGGCACTCGACGATCTGATGTCGGGCGAGTTCGCGGGCCTCTCGGACGGCCTCCTCGACGATCTCAGGCGCGAGTCGCCGGGCGAGGGCCGTGAGATCCTCAGCCCCGGCCGTCGTGCTCATGGCCGCTACTCCCTCGTGTCCCGTTCCTCGGCGGCCGATACCCCGTCAAGGCCGATCCCCCCTGCGCCAGCCAGGCCGGCCGGCCCCGTCGAAGAGCCGCTCGACCGCATCCGCCGGATCCCGGTCCGTCGGCTCGTCCACACCCTCCCCGGCACGATTCGCGATCTGCGCGGGACGGTCGGCGATCCGCTCAGGGTGGTCTTCGGTCCGCCCGGGCCACCGCCCGTCGGCGGGCTCGACCTCGGCCAGCCGCGACCGCAACCTCCTGTTCTCCTCCTCCAAAGATCGCGCCCGGGAGTTGAAGAAGGGGTCCACGGTCCACCAGTCCAGGCCCATCTCCCGCGCCGTGTCCGCCGAAGCGATGAACAGCCGCAGCTTCAGGGTGAGCAGCTCGACGTCCAGGACGCTGACGACCACGTCTCCGACGATCACAACCCCCTTGTCGAGGACCCTTTCCAACACGTCGGCCAGCGAGTCCGGACGCGAACCACCCCAGGGCCGGGCACGAGGCGGCCCGGCGAAGAGGCTGCGGTCGACGGTCATGGCCCTGCCCGGTTCCTGCTGTCGCGATGGGCGACCTCACGCGGCAACCTCGTCAGTCGGTGGCGGTCAGTCGGTGGCGCCACGGACGAACCTCCGCAGCCGCTCGTAACCGACGAGGTTCCCCTCCCTGTCGACGTCCAGCCGGTAGGTGGCGAGCACGCTCGTGGTGGACGGGATGCGCTCCAACTCGACGACGTCGGCCAGCACCGACCAGCCGCCGTCGGTCCGCCGCACACCGGAGACCCGCTCCGGACTATGCCCCAGCAGCGTCCCGAACTCGTCCAGCACGCCGGGCAGCACCGCCGCCAGTCCCCCGCGGCCCACCCGGCGACGGGCGGTCCTGTCCTCGTCTGGGCTCATGGCGTCTGGGCTCATGGCCGGTGCACGGCCCCCGTCCACCCCCGCCTCCGGGACAAGGAGGACCGAGGCATCGAAGACATCGACACGCGGCCCATTCCCGGGACTACCGGCTCCAAACTCCCAGCGTACGACGGGTGTCGACCGCAGATCACCGACCGCCGCACCACCCCGGAGGAGCCCCCGCCCGGAGGAGCCAAGGCTACCCACGCCGAAGATCTACTGGAGGTGGAGAGGTCAGCGCGTCCTACGGGATCAGCGCGCCCATGCCGCCCGCACTGCCCGCGTGGGGCTCGAAGATGATCGGTCCGAGCCAGCGGACCGGGTGAGGATCCTCTGGGTAATCTCCTCGGCCGTCAGCGGCGGCGCGAAGAGAAAGCCCTGCGCACTGTCGCAGGCGGCCGCGCGCAACCGCTCGGCCTGCATCAGGGTCTCGACGCCCTCGGCGGTCACCGTCAGGCGCAGGGTGTGAGCCAACGTGACCAGCGTCTGCACGATCTCCTCATTCCCCGGGTCGGCGTCCCGCGCCGAGCGGAAGCCCTCGATGAACGGTCCGGCGAGCTTGAGCGTGTGCACCGGCAGCCGACGCAGGTAGGCGAGGTTGGAATAACCGGTGCCGAAGTCGTCGATAGCGATCCGCACGCCCATCTCGGCGAACCCGCGCAGGACCCGCAGCGGCTCGTCGGCCGTGCCCATGAAGGCGCTCTCGGTAAGTTCCAACTGGAGCAGGTCCGGGGAAAGCCCGGTCTCGTCGAGAATGCGTCGGACCTGTTCCACCAGGCCGGCCTCGCGGGTCTGCCGGGCGGCCAGGTTGACGCTGACGAACGGGGCGTGCGGATGACACTCCTGCCACTGCCGCGCCTGCCGGCAGGCAAGCTCCAGCACTCGCCGGCCGAGGGGCACGATCTGCCCGGCCTCCTCCGCCATCCCGATAAACAGATCGGGGGGCAGCAGACCGAGGCCGGGATGCCGCCAGCGGACCAGCGCCTCCACCCCGACCATCGCCCCGGCGGCCATCCTGGCACCCGCACCGTCGCCGAGAGCGATGATCGGCTGGTACTCGACGACGAACTGGTCCTGTTCGAGGGCGCGGGGCAGCATGGTCGACAGAGTGTGCCGGGTCACCTGCCGGACGCCTCGCTCCGCGTCGAACAGGGCCCAGCGGCCCTTCCCCTCCGCCTTCGCCCGGTAGAGCATGATCTCGGCGGCCCGCAGCAGATCAGCGTAGTCCCCGTCGGCGACGGGCCGTTCGACGATGCCGATGCTCGCTCCGATGGACAGCGCGTGGTCACCCACCCGCAGCGGGCTCGCCAGCGCCGCCAGCACGGTCTCGGCGACGGCGACGGCGTCCGCCGTGCCGGCTGTGTCGGCGACGAGGATCACGAACTCGTCACCACCCATCCTGACCAGGAGCTGCTCCGGGGACAGCACCCGACGCAGCCGGTCCGTGACGGCGACGAGCAACCGGTCGCCGACGTCGTGGCCGAGGCTGTCGTTCACCATCTTGAATCCGTCGAGATCGATGAAGCACAGTCCGATGCGACGTTCCGGTCCCGTGGCCATCAGTTCGTGGACCCGTTCGATGAGTACCGTCCGGTTCGGCAGGCCGGTGAGCGGGTCGTGCCGCGCCTGGCGGCGCAGCTGGCTCTGCAACAGATGCCGGTCGGTCACATCCACGATCATGGAGAGCTGCGCACGACACCGCCCGTCGTCGTCGCGCAGACACGACGTGGTCAGCTCGGCCCACACCACCGACCCGCCGATCCCGGTGAACCGCCGCTCCATCCGGATGTGCTCCGGTCCGGCGGTCCGCTGGGCGGCATAGGCCTCCCGGAACTCCCCCGCGTCCTCGGGATGCGCGAACTCGTCGATTGACCTGCCCCGCACCTGACCCGGGTCGACTCCGAGCATCCGCAGAAAAGCGTCGTTGGCATCGATGATCCGTCCGTCTCCGTCATTGATCAGGATTCCGATCGCGGAGCCGGTGAAGATCAGCCGGAAGCGGGCATCGCTCGCGTGCAGGGCCGCGCGATGGATCGAGTCCTGCCCGGCGAGGATCCGCTCCCGCAGCGCATGGGCGTATCCCTGGGCCAGGCCGCCCTGCAACGCCGCCAGCCGGGCGCCGTACCCGTCGGCCGTCCCGAGTCGTAGGTCGGTGAGCAGTCTGGTGCCACAGATCTCGATGGTTCCGGCCAACGCGTCCGCGGCGCCGAAGGTGTACTCGACGACGGCAGCCCCGACCGCGGCCGCAGGGTCGGCCGTGAACGGTTCGGCGAGCAGGGCGTCGACGAGCCGGTCGCTCAACGCCCGTAACCGCTGCTCGACGTCGATCAGGCCGATCGCCGGGTAGCTGGCGCCGAGGATCTCTCGGGCCCAAGCCTGGGCGAAGCGCGCGACGCCCTGCTGGCGGGCCGTCTGGGGCAGGGACCTCACCGCACGCACTCCTCATCGCACGCATTTCTTACCGGACCATGACGAACCTTGGGCCTGACCCGCCCTGTGACAAAACCTCGGCCGCTGGCCGGAAAAGCGCCGGAAGCCGAAGAAAAACTAATACAAGTTAAGAAAAGTAAGAGATAGCCAGAAAAAAACCATAAAAGGCCAAGAACAGCCAAAGAACGGCGAGCTACCGGCGCCCGACCGCGGCAAGTACCGTGGAACGCACCGGGTTGCCCGCGAGGGGATCGGCGCCCATGCCCGCCGCGTCCGGGCGCCAGGCCGGCAGGTAGACCAGGCCCGGGTCAACGAGGTCGTATCCGCGGAGCAGACCGGCGATCTCCGCACAGGAACGCGGGGTCACCCCGGTGGGGGTCTCGTCGTAGACCTTGCTGGCCTGGTTGATCTCTACGGCCCGCTCGTCCGCGATCACATGCGAGATGGCCAGGTAACTGCCCGGCGCCATCGCCTCCCGGAAGGAATCGATGATGCCAGCCGGGTCATCGCTGTCGGGGACGGAATGCAGAACCGTCACCATGAGCACGGCGATCGGTTGAGAAAGATCGAGCAGCTCGGCCACCGCGCTGGAGCCGAGGATCGACGCGGGCTGCCGAACATCTGCCTGCAGCACCGTGGCCCGCGGATTGTCGGCGAGCAGCATCCGGGAGTGGATGACGGCGACCGGGTCGATGTCGACATAGACGACCCGGGCCTCCGGATTCACCCCTTCGGCGATCTCATGTACGTTACCGACCGTCGGCGCCCCGGAGCCGAGATCCAGGAACTGTGTGATCCCGGCCTCGGCAGCGAGGAAGCGCATCGCCCGGTGCAGGAACAACCGGTTCGATCTGGCGATCAGCGGGGCATCCGGGAGGATCTCGAGGGCGGCGCGCGTCGCCTCCCGGTCCACCGCGAAATTGTGCGATCCGCCGAGCGCGTAGTCGTACATCCGCGCAGCGCTCGGGCGATTGACATCGATCCCCGCGGCCCACTCGGGCAACTCGGGCATGATCATCTATTCTCCTGCGCGACCCACTAGACGACGTACGGTGAGGAGATTGTCTACCATCGCTACCTTCGTCACCACACCGGCCGGTGTCGCTACGGAGACCAGTACCTCCACGCCGCGTTCACACCCCGTTCGCTCGTTTCATCGCACGCCCGCCCTACCTCCCGCCCGGGCCTCCCAGCAGCGCGGACCGACCTCCGGCGGCGGCCCATGGGGAAGCCGCCGACTGTGCCGAATGTCCGGTTTGACCAGACCGTCCGACCCTGCCCTGCGTGGCCGTCCACGGATGACACTGGTCTGGAACCTGGATCGAGGGTCGACGCCCGCGACGGCCGAGGAGACCCCTACGGCCGCAAGAACCGGAAGAACCGGGAGGACCGGAGCTCGCGGCGGCAGCCGACAGACCGACGGCGGCCGGGACAGCGCGGGTATTCGGGCGTCGCCCTCGGCCGGGACCACACGAGGCTCCGGTACGAGGTTCCGGGTAAGGAGTGGGACGAGATGCGCGCCCTCGTCGTGTATGAATCGATGTTTGGCAACACCAGGGTGATCGCGGACGCCGTCGCGATCGGCCTGTCGACGTGGTTGGACGTCGGACTCGTGGAGGTCGGCACCGCGGACCCGGCCCTGAACGACGATGTCAGGCTCCTCATCGTCGGCGGGCCCACCCATGCGTTCGAGATGAGTCGGCCCGAGACCCGGCACGACGCCACCAGGCGGACCGAGGGCAACGTCGTGTCGCCGGGAATCGGGATCCGGGAGTGGCTCGAGGCACTACCCAGGCAACCGAGTGGGTCGCCCGAGGGGATACCGCTCACCGGAGCGGCCACGTTTGACACGAAGGTCCGTCACCCCCGTCCCGCGGGTTCGGCCGCGGCCGGTGCGGCAAAGTGCCTGCACCGTCTCGGCTTCTCCCTCCTCGACCGTCCGCGGAGTTTCTACGTCGACGGCCCGGCGGGCCCACGGGTGGCCGACGAACCCGAACGCGCCCGCCGCTGGGCCGAAAGCCTCGGATGGATGGTCCCTGCCTCGGCGAAGGGTAACGCGCTTTCCTGAGCCGCCTTGACACAGCAACACTTCACCCGGATCGCCGCCGAGTACGAACGGCTCGGTGGAGGAAGTCGGATCTTGCACGGATCTGTAAGGTTTCTGGTTGCACAAACTGGCAGAGGCGATTTTCGGGCGTGACTACCGGGCGGCGAGGAAAGCGGCTTCGCGGGCGGCGACCTCGGTGACGCGGTTGACGTCCGTCCAAGCACGCTCGCGGAGAAAGGCGCCGAGGTCGTCTGGCCACCCCAGACGCTCGCCGAAGAACCAGGCAAGGAGCTTGTCGGCGTTGCTCTGATCATCGTCGGTGGACTGAGTCCACACCTGCCGTTTCCGCCTTGCTCGGCGGCAGCACTCGGGCCAGTCGGGTTCAGCCGAAAGGAGCGCTACCCAGTCGACCCATTCGCCGGACGACGCGCGCGCAATACCCTCAGCCACAGTGTGTGCCAACGGAACGGCCAAGAGGAACTCGTCAAGGATGCTGGCGATGGGCGTCTCCTGCCGCACGACTTCGTTCCAGAGCACGGTGGGGGTAAATTCAGTCGCAGCGGGCGAGGTCGTTTCGCTACTCGACGGCATGAGGTCGTCGCGCATCCGTTCGAGCATGGCCACTGCGTCGGCCCGCTTCTGATCGACTCGGCCTTGCGGCAGCCACGCGCGCAACGCCTCGAGCTGTTCGGGGGGGCACGGCACCAGGTTCAGCAGGTGCTCCCACCGGCGGTCAGCATAAAACAACGAACGTGCGGTCTGAACGACGAGCTCTCCGGTCATGCGAGAGACCACGCCCTGCGCCGTCGCGGCAGCTACGGTCGCTCGCACGTTCACCAGGGGCTCCGAAAGCGGCCGAAAGCCGTGCTTGCTCGTTGCATGCACAAGGGCCACCTCGTCGTCCGAGGTCAGCTCACCGGAGCAATATCCCGCAGCGATGTCACCGACGGCGACCATGCCGAAGGGCGCCAGCTCGGCGCCGCGTAGCGCTCCCATGCTCGACGACCCGTAGACCCGGATCCCGAGCGCTAGGGCGTACAGGATCTCCTTGTGCCACACTGCCGGCACTTGGTGGAAGTAGCCGTCGATGATCCCGATCGTGGGCGGTCTCTCCTGGCTGATCCGCCACACGTCCCCGAGCTGAACAGGCGGCAGGAACTCGGCGTCCAGAACGGCGCGAGCGTCGTCGATGCCGAGTGTCGGGCCGAGGAAGACGACTGGCAATGGCCCAGTCACTGGCCCGGTCAACCGACGACGCCCTCGACAGCGGCGCGAGCGCGAGCACCCGGCCTGTACCCCGACACGTCACTGGGCGGCTCGAGACCTGGAACAACCGCGCGGCCGACCGCAACGCCGGTGTCCGGCCGGCTGAGGTCAACCCACCAAGGGTCGAAGCCTCGGGTGACGAGCGCACTCACCACGGCTTCCAGGTCGCGCTCGAGCGTGCTCGTCGAGAGGTCGGGGAGGTCGCTGACGTCGCGGCCGCCGCGCAACGACGCCCGCCAGCGCTCTCGCAGCAATCGCGCCTGCTCGGCGGCAGCGGAGCTCGGGCGGTAGCGGGCGCGGAACATGTCATCGCGTACGCCGCTGATGAGCGTGAGACGGCTCTGCGCCGCTTCGGTGACGGCACGGCACAGCGCGATGTCTCGACTGGGATGGCATCCCATGCCACTCGTGGCGTAGACCGTGAGATCCTGGTCGTCGGCGTCTGGCTCGAAGACTGTGCACTCCACAGTGGCGACGCCGACATCGCTCGTCGCGTCGTGGAGCATCACAGCGATCCCAGCCTCGTCGAAGCGCTCAAGCAGTGACCTGCCGACCGGGTCGGTGACGCTGCCAAGATCGATGGTGGTCGTGGTGACGTCGCCGGTAAGCCGCCACATGGTGATCGCATCGCGTTCGATCAGCTCGCAGAGTGCGTGAAGCTTGGCTTCGAAGCCGTTGTTGCCCGACGACAGACCGTTCGAGGTACAGCTGAACCAGCCGCTACCTGGCGGTTCCTGAACTCGACCGTCGGTGTGCACTACCTCGAACGGGACAAGCGCCGCAGTGCCGTCGACGAGCGAGGCGGCCGCCACCCACGTCGTCGGTGTCGTGGTCGCAAAATTCGCTCCGGTTGCCCGAGCCAGGCCAGACCAATCGGCTATCTGGTGGCGCGGCGCAAGGTCGCAGGCGGGTCCCCACACGGTCGGCACACTCGCCCGTTCGGCGTGCCACAGCTCGACGGATTCCATGATTGCCGAGGCTTTGGCGGCGGCAAGCGTGACGCCCTTGCCCATCGAGACGGCCAGCGAGTAAGCGGCCGGGCGGCAGGCAGTCACCACCGGTATGCCGATCCGGTCCAGTCCAGTGACGTCCGCTACTCTCGTGATCCCGAAGATGTCGAGCTGGCCGCGCAGCCGCCGGACGGTTTCTTCCGGCGCCACCGCGCGGTGGGTCCCGAGGGTGAAGGTCTTTGCTGTCATCGCGATCCTCCGGCCACCAGATGCACGACGTCAGTTGCCATCTCGGTCCGAGGTCGCCAGGCGCAGGCGAGGTCTCGTGCGCGCCGCGGCGGAGCGGGCCGGCGGGTCGGCGTCGGGTGTCAGTGGCAAGGCCAGTGCCAAGAACCGATCGCCATCCCGGAACACGAGGCGAGCATCGGTCATCTCGGTCAAAAAGGCTCGCACTTCGTCGGGATCGAGGTCAAGGTCGCGGTCGCGAAGCAGGCGACCCGCCGCGCTCGACGGGGTGGCGCCGTCGAGGCAGGCGAGGTAGAGCTCCGCCTCGACGTCGTCGAGGAAGATGTCGCGGCTCGGGAGCAAGGGGCGACGGTCGCGGATACGCAGGAACCCCGGCCCTCTCTCGTATCGAAGCGACCGGTGGCGCCCGGGCGTCCAGCAGCGGTCCCAGGCGTCGACCGCGTCACGC
This sequence comes from Frankia sp. CgKIO3, assembly GCF_977946435.1. NCBI lineage: Bacteria > Bacillati > Actinomycetota > Actinomycetes > Frankiales > Frankiaceae > Frankia > Frankia sp. CgKIO3. The sequence continues at coordinate 9,633 of NZ_CDWTMO010000155.1, forward strand.
AACGGGGCGACCGCTTGTTCGGGGTCGTGCCCGTCCACGTGCTCGTACTCGAACGCATACGCCAGGCCGGCGAGCTCGTCCGCCGGCACGGAGTGCAGGTGGCGGTAAGTGGCGGTAATAGGCGACGGGACCGAGCAGCCGCAAGCCGTGGGACGCGGGTTTGTCGAAGTAAGGGCTGAACCGCTGGACCTGAAGCCGGACCAGCCCGGGCGGCTTGAGGTGGACAAGTGACTTCACCAGGTCTGCCATCGCCACGTAGTCTTCGTCGGTCTTGCCCGGCAGCCCGTAAATGATATTTCAGGTCGGAAGCA
>NZ_CDWTMO010000156.1:0-9563 GCF_977946435.1 Frankia sp. CgKIO3
AGATCCCTAAGGCCACTGACCTGGCTGGCGCGAGGAAAGGCCTGGCATGAGGAAAAGCCAGGTCACCCAGGCGGTGCCGGTGCCGCCGCCGCTGCGTCCCGACGACCGGTTCGGAAACGTCGTCGACCGGATCCGCACCGTCGTCGCGATCTGCCACGACGTCGTGGCGGTCCGCGACGAACACCGTGCCGTTACCTTCGCCCAGCTCGTCGCCTGGGTGGACGTCGTCGCCGACCGCATCCTTCGGGAGCCCGCCGCGGCCGACCCGGACACGCCCGTCGCGGTGCTGTTGCCCCACGGCGCGAGCGGGATCGCCGCCGTCTTGGGCGTTATCGCGAGCGGCCGGCCTTGCGTGCCCCTCGACAGGATGCATCCCACCGACCGTCTCGCTCAGGTCGTGGGACTGGCGGGGGCCTCGGTGTGCGTCACCGGACCGACTGGCTCCGCCGACCAGCGGACTGCCGCCGCGCTGCCGGGGATCGTGGAGACTATCGACGTCGGCGACGAGCGCGTCGCCGACTGGTCCCCGGCGCTGGCTGACCGGGTGGCGTCGACCGCGCCGCGCCGGGCCGATACCGATCCAGCTGTGCTCATCTTCACCTCCGGGTCGACCGGAGTACCGAAGGGTGTCGTGTGGCACCACCGCGCCCTGCTGGGCATCCACTACGCCATCCAGGCCCAGGACGTGATGCGGCTGGTTCCGAGCGACCGTCTGCCGCTCTTCCTGCCCTACTCCTTCATCTCGGGGATGAACCGGATGGTCGGTGGCCTGGTCTTTGGCACCACCCTCGAGATGTACGACCCTCGGGTCCGCGGCGTCCGCGACCTGGCCGACTGGCTGCGCACCACCCGGCCGGCCGGCATCGTGGCCACGCCGGCGCTGATCCGGACCGTGTTCGGCTGCCTTGAGCCGGACGAGGTGCTCGACGACCTCCGATTCGTCATGTCGGTCGGCGAGGCGATCTACGCCCGCGACGTCGAGTTGGCCCGCCACCACCTACCGCCGGCCGCGGCGTTCCTGGTCTCCTACGGAGCCTCGGAGCTCGGCACGGCGACCTGCGCCCCGATCTGGTCGGACGAGGACCTACCCGACGGCGTGATGCCGGCCGGGCGGCCGGTGGTCGACGTCGCGGTGAGGGTGGTCTCGCCGGATGGCATCGAGATGCCGCCCGGTGAGACGGGTGAGATCGTCGTGACGGGCCACTTCATCACGGGGGGCTACTGGCGGGCGGCGGCGGCGAGCGCATCGCGGTTCGGCATCGGGCCGGACGGCACACCCACCTACCGCACCGGAGACCTCGGGCGCATCGACGCCAGCGGCCAGCTCAGGGTTGTCGGCCGCACCGACGCGGCCGTGAAGATCCGCGGGTACCTCGTCGAGCCGATCGAAATCGAGTCCGCCCTGCTGGCGAGCTCAGATGTGCTCGAGGCCGTCGTCGTGGCCGACAGGACCACGCAGCGGGCCCGCCTGGTCGCCTACGTCGTCCCCGTGACCGGCGCCCGGGTCTCACCGGCCTCGATCAGGCGCCTGCTACGGGCCAAGCTGCCGTCCTACATGGTGCCGGCCACCGTCATGCTGGTCACCGCACTACCGAGGACCGACCGCAGCAAGGTCGACCGACTGAACCTGCCCCCCGCCGGTCCGAAACCCAGTCAGGACCCGCCCCGCGACCAGTGGGAAGAGGCCGTCGCCGACGTGTGGGCCGCCGCCCTGCACCTCGACGACGTCGGTATCCACGACGACTTCGTCGAACTCGGCGGCGATTCCCTCATCGCCGAAGAGCTCCTTACCAGGGTCGCCGACGAACTCGGTGTCAAACTCCCCACCTCCACCGTCGCCGAGTTCACCGCCCGCCTGCGCAATACCGGCACCGACGTCCTACGCCACCCCACCGTCGTTCCGCTGCGCACCACCGGCAGCGGCCGGCCCCTCTTCTGCTTCTGCGGCGCCGGCGGCCTCGCCGTCGGCATGCTTGGCTTTGCCCGCCACTTCGACGGCGAACGCCCCGTCTACGGCATCCAAGCCCACGGCCTCGAATACCGCGGCCTCCCCGACTGGTCCATCCACGCCGCCGCCCGCCGCCACGCCCGCACCCTGCGCCTACTCCAACCCACCGGCCCCTACCACCTCGCCGGCCACTCCTTCGGCGGCCTCGTCGCCTTCGAAACCGCGAGGCTCCTCACCGAGGCCGACGAGCACGTCGAACTGCTCGTCCTCATCGACAGCTTCCTGCCCGACACGTCCTCCGGCGTCTTCGCGGGAGGAGTGCTGCCCTCTCAGCTTCCAGTTCCAGGGGGACCGGCCACGAGTTCGAATCCGGCCCCGGCCTTGGACCATGCGGGGGGATCGGCTATAGGCCCGGCGCGCGCGGGGGCTGCCGCACGGGTCCTGCTCGGCTGGGCCCGGCAGGCGGCCCAGCTCCCGTTGGCTGGCGTCGTTCAGTTCAAGGGCATGAACCAGTACGACGTCTTCTACAACCAATCGCGGGTGCTCACGAGGTTCTACCGGCCCAAGCCCTGGAACGGGCGGGCGCTGGTCTACCTGGCGGCCGCCTCGCCGCCGCACCGTGGGCGGCGACCACGACACCGTGCTGCGCGAACCCATCGTAAGCGAGATCGCGGCCGACATCCGGGCGGTCCTCGCCGGCCGCACCAGCTCCCGCAAGGCGTGAACGGCTGCCGCTTGCGTGCTTCCGGAGTGACTGACAATCCTGGCGACCGGGAGAACGCGATCCCGTGACCAGGCCGACAGCGAAAGGTCCGTGTTCGTGAGGGTGCAGGACGCAATCAATGTCGAGGACTTCCGGGAACTGGCGCGCCGCAGGCTTCCCCGGGCGGTTTTCGACGCCATGGAGGGCGGAGCCGGCGACGAGGTGTCGCTCAGGCGTAACCGCACGGCGTTCGACCGCATCGAGTTCCGCCCGCGGCCGCTCGCCGACGTCGCCACGCGAGACCTCTCGACGACCGTGTTCGGCGAGCGGCTGTCGATGCCGATCATGCTGGCGCCCACGGGCGCGGGCCTCCTCGCGCGATCGTCCGCGGAGATCGCTGTGGCGAGGGCCGCGGCGCGGGCGGACATCGTGTACATACAGAGCACCGTGGCAGTCTTCCCCCTCGAGAATGTCGCCGCGCGCTCGACTGGCACGCTGTGGTACCAGCTCTACCTGCCCCCCAACCGCGCCGAGGTCGGGAACCTCGTCCGGCGGATCGCGGCGGCGGGTTACCGGGCCCTGGCCATCACCATCGACACGCCGGTCCTGGGCAACCGTGAGCGCGACACCCGCAACAAGCTCATAAGTCGGCCGCCGCATCCCAAGATGCTGCTGCAGGGGGCCAGCAAGCCGGCGTGGGCGACCGATTTCATCCGCGGCAAATTCGACTTCATGGGCACATTCGAATTTATGCGCGGCCAATTCAGCGCCGGCCGTCCCGGCGGCCCGTCCCGGCTGAGCCTCAACCAGACCCGAGCGGCAATCAAATCGTCGTCGGACTGCGTCACCTGGGAGGACGTCGAGCGGATCCGGTCGTTGTGGGAAGGCCCGTTGCTCCTCAAGGGCCTGATGCGCGGGGACGAGTGCGACCGGCTCGTCGAGCTGGGCGTCGACGGTGTCGTGGTCTCGAACCACGGCGGGCGGCAGCTGGACGGCGTCCCCGCGACCATCGATATCCTGCCGGAGGTGGTTGACGCGGCGGCGCGCAGGCTCACGGTGTTCCTCGACGGAGGTGTCCGGCGAGGCAACGACGTGGCCAAGGCGCTGGCCCTCGGCGCCGCGGGGGTCTTCGTGGGTCGGCCCTACCTGTACGGCCTCGCCGCGGGCGGCGAGGCCGGTGTCCTACGGATGATTGAGCTGCTGCGCGTGGAATTCGACCACGCGATGGCACTGCTCGGCGCCGCGACCATGGCGGACCTCGACCGCGGCCTCGTCTCGGGCGCACGTATCCCCAGCACCCTCTCACCGTCGACGCGATAGGCCATGCCTGTCGACGGCCGAGTTGGGCCGCTTGGCGACCTTCCGTCACCGCCTGCTACCTTGACGGCATGCTCTCCGTGTCGTGGCAGGGACCCGGCACCGTCGGTCTCCGGACAGCCGTCGGCGAACATTCGTATGCCAGAGGTGTGCACTACGCCCAGCAGAGCGCGGTCACGAGGATCGACTGGGACCCCGACGAGAACACCCTCCGGGGCCGGGTGCGTGGCAGCGGCGGCGAGGTCTACGCGACGAGCGCGCAGTTCTCGGGTGACGGTCCGTCCTCTTGGACGTTCCAGTACGGCTCGTGCACCTGCCCGGTGGGCGTCGACTGCAAGCACGTCGTGGCACTGGTGCTGACGGCCACGACAGGCGCGACGGCCACGGCGAACGCGGCAACGGGTGCGGCGGCGGCCCCCAGCCCATCGGCGCGGCGGTCCGGGTCCTCCCCGCGGTCGGCTCAGCCGCGGTTTTGTCCCGGTCGGCTGCCTGGACCGAGGACCTGGGAGAGCTGCTGGGTGCCTCGCCCGCCGTTGGCGGCGGCCACGGCGGGGCCGCCGGGACGACGCCGTTGGCCGTCGAGCTGAGCTTCACGGCGGATCCGCCGGCCCACGGCGGCGGATCCGAGCTGGGCCTGCGGGTCACGGCCCGGCTGGGTCAACGCCATCGGGTGGGACGCCCTCAACGCGGCGTACCAGACCCGCGAGTACCTGCAGCCGCAGGTACGGCTGCTGCAGGAGTTCTTCGCCGTGTACCGGGCCCATGACGAGCGGTACGGGTGCTCATACTACTCCTCCTATTCTTCCGGCGGCGCGAAACGGCTCGATCTCTGCGCGTTCGAAAGCCGTCAGCTCTGGCCGATGCTCGACGAGGCCGAGGCGGTCGGCCTCCGGTTCGTGCACGCCCGCAAGAAGCTCGGCGACGTGAGCCGGTATGGTTCCGCGGAGCTGTGCCTGAACGTCACCCGGGACGAGAGCACGAAGTCGCTGGTCGTGGCTCCCCTGCTCCGCCTCGGCGGGACGCCGACGGACGCCGCCGTGTTCTCGTTCATCGGCCGCGAGGGCCATGGCGTCGTGTACGTCGACCGGGCGGAGGTCCTGGCCTCCGACGACCATCGGGACTGGCACGTCCGGCTCGCGCGGCTCGCCCAGCCGGTGCCGCCGCGGCTGCAGCGGATGGCGGTCGGGAACCGGAGCCTGCGGGTGCCCCGCAGCGAGGAGTCCCGCTTCCGCACGGAGTTCTACCCGCGTCTGCGGCGCCTGGCCCCCGTCGTGTCCAGCGACGGCTCCTTCGAGCCGCCGGAGGTGCCGCCGCCAGCCCTGGTGCTGCACGGCCTCCTACGGTGACGACCACGAGCTCGACCTCACCTGGGGATGGGCCTACGAGGTTGGCGGCGAGCGGATCCACGTGCCGCTGTACGCGACGGAGCCTGACGGCCCCGAACCGCCCGGCACGATGCTGCCCGCCGCGGAACCGGACGGGTGCGGGATCCGCGCCAGGAGCAGGACGCGTTGCGGGACGTGCTGGCGGCGCTGGATCTGCCCTCCGGCACGGCCGCCCTGCTCGCCGGTGACCAGGGTTCCGGTCTGCGGCCACGGGTGCGGCTGCGCGGCGTCGACACGATGCGCGCGACGACGGAGCTGCTCCCGTTGCTGACAGACCGGCCCGGGGTGGCCGTCGAGGTCAGCGGTGACCCGGCGGCCTACCGGGAGGCCGGCGACTCGCTGCTCATCGGCCTGTCCACCGACGACGTGGTAGGCGAGACCGACTGGTTCGATCTCGGGGTCACCGTCACCGTGGAGGGCCGGCAAGTGCCGTTCACGGACGTCTTCCTGGCGCTGAGTCAGGGGCAGTCGCACCTACTCCTCGCCGACGGCGCCTACTTCAGCCTGCAGAAGCCCGAGCTGCAGATGTTGCGGCGGCTGATCGAGGAGGCGCGGGCGCTACAGGACTCACCCGGCGGTCCGCTGCGGATCAGTCGGTTCCAGATCGGGCTGTGGGAGGAGCTCGCCGGGCTCGGTGTGGTCGAGCGCCAGGCGCGGTCGTGGCGCCAGCAGGTGACGGGGCTGCTGGAGCTGGGGGCCGAGGGCCAGCTCGAACAGGAGCCGCCGGCGACGCTCGCGGCGACGTTGCGCTCCTACCAGCTCGACGGTTTCCGGTGGCTGGCGTTCCTGTGGAAGTACCGGCTGGGCGGGGTGCTCGCCGACGACATGGGCCTGGGAAAGACGCTGCAGACGCTGGCACTGGTCTGCCACGCCCGGCAGGCCGATCCCGAACTCGCGCCGTTCCTCGTCGTCGCGCCGACGAGCGTCGTGTCGAACTGGGCCGCGGAGGCGGCCCGGTTCGCGCCCGGGCTGCGAACGGTGGCGATCTCCGACACGCAGCGGCGCCGCGGCGAGGCCCTCGACGAGGCGGTGTCGGGCGCCGACCTGGTGATCATCTCGTACACGCTCTTCCGCCTCGAGCACGAGGAGTACGCGAGCCTGGCCTGGTCGGGTCTGATCCTCGACGAAGCCCAGATGATCAAGAATCATCAGTCGAAGGCCTACCGGTGCGCCCGGCTGCTGCCGGCGCCGTTCAAACTGGCCGTCACCGGGACCCCGATGGAGAACAACCTGATGGAGCTGTGGTCGCTGCTGTCGGTGACCGCACCCGGCCTGTTCCCGAACCCGACCCGCTTCCGCGACTACTACGCCCGGCCGGTCGAGAAGCAGAACGACGTCGAGCTGCTCGCCCAGCTCCGACGGCGGATCAGGCCGCTGATGACGCGCCGCACCAAGGAACAGGTCGCGCCCGAGCTCCCGCCGAAGCAGGAACAGGTCCTGGAGGTGAACCTGCACCCGCGGCACCGCAGGCTCTACCAGACCTACCTGCAACGGGAACGGCAGAAGGTGCTGGGCCTGGTCGACGACATGAACCGCAACCGCTTCACGATCCTGCGCTCGCTGACCCTGCTGCGCCAGCTCAGCCTGCACGCTGGCCTGGTGGACGACCACCACGGGGACCTGCCGTGCGCCAAGATCGACGCTCTGTTCGAGCAGCTCACCGACGTCGTCGACAGTGGTCACCGGGCCCTGGTCTTCAGCCAGTTCACCGGGTTTCTCGGCAAGGTACGCGAACGGTTGTCCGCCCTCGGTGTGGAGCACTGCTACCTCGACGGCCGGACCCGCGACCGGTCCACCGTGCTCGAACGGTTCAAGACGGGGTCGGCCCCGGTTTTTCTCGTCAGCCTGAAAGCCGGCGGGTTCGGCCTGAACCTGACCGAGGCGGACTACTGTTTCCTGCTCGATCCGTGGTGGAATCCCGCGACCGAGGAACAGGCGGTGGACCGGACGCACCGCATCGGGCAGTCCCGCAACGTCATGGTCTACCGCCTCGTCGCCCGGGACACGATCGAGGAGAAGGTGATGGCGATGAAGGACCGGAAGGCGCGGCTGTTCTCCAGCGTCATGGACGACGGTGACGTGTTCAGCTCGACGCTCGACGCCGACGACATCCGCGAGCTGTTCGCCTGACGGCCCCCGGACCGCCCCCTGCCTCGTGGCCGGCTGGCCTGACGGGCGCGGGCGGGTTCACCCGGTTCACCCGGTTCCACCGATGGGCGCCCATCGGGGCCTGCGGCCGGGCCGTCGACCGGCGGTTAGGCGAGGTCAGGGCGTCGGCGCCTGTCAGGGTGACGACGTCGGGTTCCACGCACCGGGGCGGGCCTCTACGGTGATGCCTCGTGCGGGTCATCTGGGCGGCGTTGGCCGCGATCGTCGTGTCCGTCGGGGTATTGACCGGCTGCAACGGTTCCTCCGCGGCGGACGCGGCCGCGGAGGACACGGCCGCGGCTGGGACATCGGTGAGCACATCGGCGGTGCCGATCGCGGCCGCCGGGGAGTGCGGGGGCAGGGTGACCGACCTCGCCGGGGTCGAGAAACTCCTCTCCGAACCGGTCGGCTGCCCAGGCGGCACAAACAGTTTCTGGCACGGCGAGCTCGGCGACGCGTGGACACCGCCGCGGTTCGTCCCCTACCGGGACGGCCAGGTTCCGCAGGACGCCTGCGGCGCACAGGTGGACGATCCCAAGCAGTTCGCGGGCAACGCACTGTACTGCCAGCTCGACGACACCGTCGCCTACAGCGTCGACTTCATGACGGAGCTGTTCCAGGCGGGTGGAGCGTCCTACCCGCTGTTTATGATCATGCACGAGCTGGGTCATCGGGGCGCCCGGATCGGCGGGACGATCGGCGTGGTGTCGCGCGCGGAGGAGAACCAGGCCGACTGCTTCGCCGGCCGCCAGGCCAAGAGCGCGCACGACGCCAAGCGCATCGCGTTCACCGACGCGCTGCAGGGCGCGCTGCTGTTCTACAGCATCGGCGACACCCGCGACAGCGGCTGGTTCGACCAGGAGGCGGCCTCCGCCCCCGACGCCCACGGCACCCCCCGTCAACGCGCCCAGGCCTTCTCCTTCGGCTACCTGCGCGACAGCGACACCTGCCACCGGCTCAGCCAGTCCGAGAGCGGAAGCGTGCCGCTGTTCTGACCCAGCTACGCCTGTCCCGTGCCGGGTTTGATAGAGGCAGTCAAACCAGGAGGAAGTGGACGATATGGGCGTGCCGAGGAAGTACCCCGATGAGCTGCGGGAACGGGCGATCCGGCTGGTGCTGGGGGTCAGGGCCGAGGCGGGGACGGGCGCGAAGGGTGCGTGCCAGTGGATCGGGGCTTAGCTGGGGATCTCGCCGGAGACGCTGCGGGTCTGGGTCGTGAAGGCCGCGGTTGAGGCGGGAACGAAGCGGGGTGTGCCGACTGAGGTGGCCGCCCGGTTGGCTGCGCTGGGGCGGGAGAACCGGGAACTGCGGCGGGCGAACGAGATCCTGAAGTCGGCGTCGGCTTTTCGCGGCGGAGCTCGGCCGCCCGCGCCGGTAGTCCACGACTACATCGACCAGAACAAACAGAAGTTCGGGGTCGAGCCGATCTGTGCGGTGTTGAAGGACGCCGGTGTCCAGGTCGCCCCGAGCGCCTACTACGCCGCGGGGAAACGGCCGCCGTCGGCCCGGGCGATCACCGACGAAGAGACCCTGAAGGAGATCAGGCGGATTCATGCCGAGAACTACGGTGTCTCCGGGGTGCGGAAGGTCTTCGCGCAGCTTGACCGCGAGGGCGGGATCGCCGGCCGGCACGTCGCCCGCTGTACGGTGGCCCGGCTCCTGCGCGGGGACGGCCTGCGTGGGGTGTCATGGGTGCGCTCACCGTGCACGACGGTCCGGGCGAAGGGTCCGGACCGTCGGCCTGAGGTGGTGCGACGGAAGTTCGTCGCGTCGGCGCCGGACAGGCTGTGGGTCGCTGATATCAGCTATGGATTTGCATTGAAATAACTTGATTATTCTATGTCGGGTCTACGGGAAGTGAACATGTAGTTCCACTCGCCGTGGAAACTGTCGCGCTCGAACGGAATCTCTTCCTGTTCTTTCTTGGATAGCTTGATCCTTGTCGGGTAGTCGGCCGGTTCGAGTGCGTACCGGACGACGAGGCCTGTCGTGGTGGTCGTGCTGGCGATGAGGTTTACCATGGTCTCGTAGGTCGTGAGCGGCCGGCCGTGCCAGGTGACGC
>NZ_CDWTMO010000157.1:0-9563 GCF_977946435.1 Frankia sp. CgKIO3
GAGAAACCGAGGGTGAACAGCGGCCTCCCGGCTGGTTCATGAACCCTCGCGTACACACCGGTCGACACCGCGACGGCGGCACCGACCAACAAGGCAACGCCTAAGGATTCGGAATAAAATAACTTGTTCACTTCGGGGTCCTCGCGAGCCCGTGACCTGCGAAGACGCATATTGGCTTGCATTAATTACTTCATTACGAATTCTAATGCCGTACCCGCATTCGTCTGCCGTTCGGCCCGGTCCGTGCCGGCTGCCATACCGCCCCCCGTCCCCTGAGACATCCTTGCTGCGCGAACTATGTCGGAAAGAACGCGGGCGCGTCCAGAGCCGTCGGGGAGATGACATCGTCAGTGGGATGACGATGCCGTCGGCTTGGATGACGGGCGGGCCGGAGCAGGGCCCGGCGTCAGGGCCGGAGACGGGCCCGCACCGCTCGGCGGAGTTCGTCGGTCGCGTCGACAACGACGCGGCGCAGGAGCGGGTCGAGACGATCGCGGGCCAGCAGGGCGTCCGCCTCCCGCACCGTCCCCACGGACACGGCGAACTGCGGATAGGCGTAGGTGGCGATCTGCCGGGCGGCGTGCGGGGATCGCCGGGCCGCCATCGCCGGCATCTGCTCGAAGTAGCGGGAGACGTACCCGCCGGTGAGATCCGCCTGCTCAGGCGGCCAGAAACCCTCGGCCGTCGCGGCGACGAGCCGGGCGGACATCGTGTCGTCGTCCACGATCGTCCGCCAGGCCCGGGCCTTCGCCTCGAGATCGGCGACGGCGGCGCGGGCCCACGCCGCATGCTCAGCGGCCCGGGCGCTGCGATCATGCCGGCTCTCGGCCGCGATCTCCGCCTCCCCGGCCCGCCCGAGTACGACCAGCCGGTGTAGCAGAGTCCAGCGTAGGTCCGGGTCGATGACCAGTCCGGCCGGCACGCCCGCCCCGGCGAGCCACGCCGCCAGTGTTCCCGCCTGCGCCGGTCCACTGCACCCGATGACCCCGCGGGCGGCGGAGAGCTGATGACCGCCTCCCGGTGCGGCGGCCGCGAGGACCCGCGCGCAGGCGGCGTGGAGCTCCTGCGCGGCCGCCGGTCGCGCCGACGGTGCGAGGTAGCGGTTCAGCACGGTGGCCCGGACGAAACGCAGGGCGTCCTCGAAGACGGCGATCTCGGTCTCCCGGGGCAGCGCACCCACGGCGAGCGTCAGATAGTCGGCGGCGGGCCATTCGGCGTCCCGGGTCGCGTCGGCCGCGGCCGCCCAGATGATCGCCCTGGCAAGCGGATCGGCCGTCCGCGGCAGGACGGTGGGCAAAGCGGCGAGGTCGGCCGGAGTGAAACGGACCTTGGCGTAGGTCAGGTCGCCGTCGTTGACCAGCAGCAGGCATCCCGCCTCGCTCCCGACCAGTGACGCGATCCCGGTGCGCCCGTCCGGCGCCGCCGGATCGATGTCCACCTCCACCCGGCGGAGCAGCACGATCGGCTCGGTCGGGTCGGTCGGCTCTGCCGGGCCGTAGACGCCGATGCCGATGCGGTGCGGACGCAGCGTCGGGTGCGTCGGCGGTGCCGTCTGGATCACCGTGACCTGCGCGAGGCGGCCGTCGGAACCGATCGTGATCTCGGGGCGCAGCGTGTTGACCTGTGCGTGGCGCAGCCACACCTCGGCCCAGCCGGCGAGGTCCCGGCCGCTCGCCGTGGTCAGCGCGGCGAGCAGGTCGGCCAGGGACGCGTTGGCGAAGGCGTGCTGGGCGAAGTACGCCCGCAGCCCGGTCAGGAAGGCGTCGTCGCCCACCCAGGCGACCAGCTGCCGCAGGGCCGACGTTCCCTTGGCGTAGGAGATGCCGTCGGAGTTCAGCAGGGCGAGCGCGGTGTCGGGGACGTCGGCCGGGGCCACCGGGTGCGTCGACGGCCGCTGGTCGGCGGCGTAGCCCCAGCTCTTGCGACCGACGGCGAAGCTGGTCCACGCCCCGGTGAACCGCGTCGCCTCGGCGGTCACCCGATAGCCCATGTACTCGGCGAACGACTCGTTCAGCCACAGGTCGTCCCACCAGCGCATGGTGACCAGATCACCGAACCACATGTGGGCCATCTCGTGGGCGATGACGACGGCACGCAGCTCCCGTTCGGCCTCGGTCACCGCCGAGCGGAACACAAACTCGTCCCGGAAGGTCACGCACCCCGGGTTTTCCATCGCGCCGGCGTTGAACTCGGGCACGAACGCCTGATCGTAGGTCCCGAACGGGTACCGGCTCGCGAACAGCTCGTGGTAGCGGTCCAGGCAGGCCCGGGTGATGCCGAAGATCTCCGCCGCGTCGGCGTCGAGGTACGGCGCGAGCGAGCGGCGGCAGAGCAGCCCGAGCGGGATGCCGTCGTGGAAGTCCTCGACGAGGTGGTACGGCCCCGCGACCACCGTCACGAAGTAGGTCGCCAGGGGGGCCGTCTCGGTGAACTCCCACGGCCCCGGCAAGGTCTGCTTCCCGGCGCCGTTCGCCCGCACCGTCCAGTCGGGGGGTGCGGCCACGCTCAGGCGCACCGGCGCCTTGAGATCGGACTGGTCGAAGCAGGCGAACATCCGCTGGGCGTCGTCGAGGAAGGTCTGCGCATACAGGTAGACCTCGCCGTCCTCCGGGTCGGTGAACCGGTGCAGCCCCTCGCCGGTGTTCGAGTACCTCATCGTGGCCGTCACCACGAGCTCGTTCGTCGCGTGCAGCGCCGCGGAGGGGGAGCCGGTTGCCGTCGACGGCGGAGGGGGTCCAGCGGCTGGCCGTTGAGCCACAGCTGCTGGATGGATGCCGGTTTGAGCTCGACGAACGTCGTCAGCGCCGGTTCGCCGCCCGCCGACGAGCCGTCCGTGGCGAGAGAGCCGTCCGTGGGGGAACGGAGGCTGAAGCGCACCCTGGTCGTCGAGCCGAACTCCGTCGACGTGCGCGCCGCGGTCAGGTCGAGCTCGATCTCGTAGCCGTCAACGCGGACCAGGCCGGCACGGGCGAGAGCTTCGTCCCGGGTGAGGCTGTGCATACGGCGAACTTATGGGATGCCTCGTCGCCCGTCCGGCGCGGACCCGGTCACCCCTCCGATCTTGCCGGGTGGCTCGTCGATGTCAGTGCCCAGGGGCGAGGACAGGGTCGGTGACGCCGTGGGGGCAGGCGAACCGCTCGATGTCCCAACCGGCCCGGTAGGCGCTGTCGTAGAAGCCGAGGACGCCGGCCCGCCGGTCCGGGCTGCGTTCGAGGGCCGCGAGCGGGAGGACTCCGAAGCTGACCACCTCCCGCGAATAGGCCTCCCGGGTGACCGGATCGGTCTCGGCGGACTGGTCGACGGGCCGGTCGGCGAATCGGGTATGGGCGATGTCGAAGGTGTGCCAGAAATGGTGGACCGGGCTGACCTTGCCGCTGAATCCGGCGGCGAATTCCTCCAACAGCAGGTTGACCTGGCTGAGCGTCTGCCAGTAGCGGGCCACCGCCGCCGGGTCATAGGCGGCGTGCTCGGTGTCCTCGTTGAACGGACGTGCCGCGTCCAGCAGATCGAACGGATGCGGATGGTCAAGGCGGATCTTGATGCCGAGTGCCGCCAGCGCGTCGAAGGTGCGGCGGTAGAACGACGCTACCGACTGCGCGACCAGGGGAAACGAGATCGTCTCGCCGTCCAGGCGCTGGACGACCAGCTCATGACCGACGAAGTCGAAGTCGATGGTGAAGATCGGGTTTCCGTCGAGCTGGCCCATCGGACGCGTCGTCAGTCCACGGCCGGTCAGCTGGAACGGCACATTCCACCAGTGGTTGCGCCGTGGGCTCGCGGCCAGCCGGATCTTGCCGACGACCTGCAGGTAACGGTGTACGGTCTGCTTGGTCTCGGCCCAGCAGGACAACGGGAACGGGGCCAGCATCTCGACCATGGCGATCCCTCCGAACCGAACGAAGTGGAGCGGACAGCGCCAGTCTGAACACCGAAGGTGTTCCACGCATCCCGGGGGAGGACGTCACGGTTCAGCACCGGTCGGGCCGGCCACGGCAGTCCGGGACGATGACCCGGCGAATCTCGATCTCCCCGTCGCCGAACGACTTGAGGACCACCGAGTGCCGGAGCGCCTCGGCGACGAGCGGGATCTCACCGAGCACCGAGTCGGGGGGCTTGCCCATCATCAGGTAGTCGACGTCACGCCAGCCGTGGGGGAACCGGCCGCGCACCTGAGGGTCGAGGTCCAGCTTGTAGAACCACACTGGCAGCGGCCGGCGCCCGGCGATCGTGAGGTCGGTCCAGGCGATGTCGTCAGTGATGACGGTGCCCTCGGAGGAAATGTTCGCGAGAAACCATCGGGTCGCCTCGCGGCTCGGGGCACTCGCGTCCCGGGTGAGCGCGGTGCGGATCTTCGGTGTCCAGTCCGGGATCACCGTCGCGGCGGCCACGGACAGGGCCACAAGGACCACGAGGCAGCGCAGGCCGTTGACGATCGTGGCCGCGGTCGGCCCCGACCTCGACTCCGACTTCGACCCCGGTCGGGCATGATGCGGCGGACCGCGTCGCGGCTGTGCTCCACTCGGCAGGACGGCGTCGAGCAGTCCTGCCACGCACAACGCGGCGAATGGGAGCATCGCGGTGATGTAGGGGTTGGGCAAGTAGCCGTTGCGGAAAACGAAGGCGAACTGCAGCAGCAGCAGTCCGGCGACGACCCGCAGCCGCCGCAGGGCGAGCAGGGGAACCGCGGCCGCAATACCGGCGAGGACCAGGTAGGGATCGAGATCGAGCCAGGACCGCACGACATGGTAGGTGTCACTACCGGTGTCAAGCACGCTGCCGCTCGGGGCCCGGTCGAACAGCTGCCATCTGATCGCCCATTCCAGCGAGACGTGGCCGGGCCCCTCGAACAGCTCGTTCTTCGCGGCCGCATACAGGATGTAGATACCGCACACGCCGATCAGGCAGCCCATGAAGTTGCGCCGCACGAATCGCCAGTTACGAGGATCACGATTCTGCCGGAGCAGTACGTATAACCCCGGGAGGAAGATCAGAACGGTTTCTTTCGACCAGAACGCGAAGGCCATGAAGATCCCGGCGAACGCCGCCGCCGCGACACTGCGGCGCGGCGACGCCGCGCACACCAGGGCGGCGAGCAGCCACATCACGGCGATGTTGTCGAGGAACGCCATCCGCTGATACCACAGGGCGAGCGGTGAAAGCGAGAAGACGAGCAGGGCCAGGCCGGCGAAGAACCGTCGTAGGCCGAGGAGCCGACCGAACCGGTACAGTAGCACGCAGCTCACCAGATGCACGCCGAACATGAGCTCGTGGGCGGCGGTGACCGCCGTCGGCGCCCGGTTGAAACCATCAGTGATCTTCGTGTAGATGGCAATCAACAGCCATCCGCCGAACGGATGGTCGTACCAGTACGTGTAATGCGCGATCCGGTTTCAGTACTGCATCGAATACGCCTGGGCGGCATACGTGCCCTCGTCGTCGGTGACGCGGCCCGGCCAGCCGTCGAAGTTATAACCGTGCAGCACCGCCACCACCGTCAGGAGCACGGCGAGCAGGAGCAGGCTGCGGCGGCGGGCGCCGGCCCAGCCGACCAGTCGGCCGGCGAGTTCCCCGGCCCGGGCGGCGATCCAGGTCACGGCGGTCTGCGGGCCGAGCAGGCGGGGGTACGGGTTCGCGGCGTCGGGTGCGGTCACGACGCCGCCTCCAGCTCGAAGCGGCCGGAGGCGGTGCTGTGGTGGGCCCCGGAGTGGGAGGTCTTCTCCCACTCGACCCGGCCACGCAGCAACCGGGCCGTGGCGCGCACTGCGGCGGCGGAAAGCGCGAGCTGGTACAGCGGGGCGCAGAGCACGAGCCGCACGCTGTCCCAGCGACGCAGATCGAGCCCGTACGCCTCGGCGAACTCGCGGAACGCCGCCTGTTCGGAGAAGACCGTCATGACGGTCGCACCGAACGGAAGCCAGAAGACGATGACCAGACCGGTCGGCGCCGCCAGGAACAACGTGAGGACCAGCGACACCGGCAGCAGGACGCCGGCGAGTGCCTGGAAGAACGGCATCGTGAGCATCTCCACCGCCATGATGCGCTGGCGTGCTCCCGGAAGCGCCCGCCAGTCCCCCTTGAAGAGGACCTGCATGAATCCCATCATCCAGCGGGTGCGCTGGACGACGAGTTTCGTGAGGCTTTCCGGGGTCTCCTCCCGGATCGTCAGATCGGGGTGGTAGAAGACCGCGGTCGGGATTCCGGCGACCGAGGCCCGCACCCCGAGGTCACAGTCCTCGGTGAGGAAGGAGACGTCCCACCCACCGAGCCTTTCCAGCACCGTTCGCCGAATGAACACCGTATTGCCGCCAAGTGGGATGAAACGCGCGCGCCTGGAAACGCAGCCGCGACATGAACCAGATGTAGTACTCGAGGCAGTTGCGGGCCCGCCACCAGGAGGTGCCCGTGTCCAACCAGTGGAGGAACGCCCGCATCGGCGAGTGGTCCGCGGCGCGCCGCCACGCCGTGGCACGCGCGTTCATGAGCTGCACGCCGCCCTGGAAGATGCCGACGTCGGCGTGGCGCAGGGCCAGCGTGTTCACGTAACGCAGGAGTCCCCCGGCGATCAGGGACTCCGCGTCGACGACGCCGACCAGGTCTCCGGTGCAGTGCCGGCGGGCGTCCTCCAGGGACAGGGGTTTACTACGCCGGCTGCCTTCGGGCGCGACGACCCGCACGTTGGAATGCCGGCCAGCGATCTCCTCGGCGACCCGCCGGGTCTCCTGGTCGACCTCGTCATGGGACACCATCACGACCAGTTCCACCAGGTCGTGGGGGTAGTCGCCGGCAAGGATCTGGGTCAGGGTCCGCCCGAGCACCGGCTCGTCGCGGGCGGGGACGATGAGCGAGAAGCGGTTGCGGGGCGCGAGGTTGCCGGTCAGGTCCACGTGATGCACCCGCTCGGGGCGCTGCCAGCTGTACTGGCCGCGCACGAGAGTCAGGCTGGCGACCAACAGCATCAGCAGCGAGACGATCGTCCATGTGGCGAGCAGCACGACGTGATGATGCTCGGCCGCACGCACCCCCAGCGTCACCGCGAGGGGCACGCTGACCAGCGCCCACACCCAGCGGCGCCGGCGGCTGGCGCCGGGGGTCGACCCGCGGGCCCGCGCCCGGAACCGACGGGACAGGACCAAGCCGCCGGTCACCGCCGCCACCGCTCCCAGCACCACGGCGAACGGCTGGCCCAGGCGCGGACCGCCGTACGAGACCAGCCTGATGTCCGGCGAACCGGCGAACATGTAGACGTACCAGCCGCCCGACTCGCACGCGAGCCGGGCGAGCCACGGGATCCGCCGGCCCCGGCCACCCCGGCCGAACATCCGAGGCAGGACGATCGCGAGTGCTCCGGGCAGGAGGTAGGACGTGCTCCCGTCGAGACCGGCCAGCTCGGACAGCACGAGGGCCGACGTGGTGTACAGGGCGGCCCCCACCCCGCGGCCCCCCACCTCGCGGCCACTGCGATCCACGGCCGAGGTGAGCGTCGGGGCACGCGGGGAGCTCGGTGCGCACGGGCCTGCCGACGCGCACCGCGGGGGAGCGCCCGCGCACGCGGGACTTCGGAATCGGAATCGGATGTCACCTGTACCTGCCTGAAAGGGGTGGGCACGGAGCACCGCGGGCGGGCGACACCGCGGCGGGTCCGGTCCCCGGCCTGGATGGAGGGTCAGTTCGCCGCGACGAGCTTCGGGAGGTCGGCCACGTACTCGGCGACCGTGGTATCGGCGAATTAGCTCCTCGCCATTCCCTTGTAGTTCGTCGTTGGCGTGGAATACGCCAAGGTGCCGCCGGCAAGCAGGATCCGCCCGTCGGGGAGCTGCACATGCCCGGAACAGAACAGCCGGATGAGGACCCCGCCGGCGCCAAGGCGTACGCCGTCACCGGCGGGTGGGCTACGAAACCGCACCGGGCACCCCGTCCTCCGACGGCCTTCCGCGCGACGGCGACGCCGCCCGCTCAGGCACCGCCCGTCGCCGGTACACCAGCCGATCCACCACCAGGTATCGGACGATCACCGCGGCGGCCAGAGACATCAGGGTCGAGATGCCGACGCCGAGATGCCATCGCCCGACCAGCACCGCGAGCAGTGGCAGCCGGATGACCAGATCGAGGTTGTTGATGAGCGCGAACGCCGGATAGCGACGCAGCCGGGAACCCGTCTCCCGGTCCCAGACCAGGAGCTCGCAGCCAAGGAAGTTCCAGCCGATGGCGATCTGGATCGCGACGATCGCCGCGGCCAGGTAGTGCAGGCCGACGTGGTGAAGCACGGCGGTGCCAAGCAGGTTCGGCACCGTCCCGGACGCCCCGACCAGGGCGAAGCGCGCGGGCTTCGGAACCCGCAACGCGAACAGCCGCCGGGCGAAGCGGGCGCCTTCGGTCAGCGAGGCGTTGGAGGTCCCGGCGCGCCGCTCGGCGAAGGCGTACCCGATCTCGCGGACACGCAGCCGTCCGGACGCGACGAGCAGCTCCAGCAGGATCTTGTAGCCGTCCGGTCGCAGGCCGGCCCGGTCCACGACGGCAACCCGCACCAGGAAGAAGCCGCTCATCACGTCCGAGACGCCGCGCAGCCGACGGGGGAAGACCCACCGGCACAACCGGTTGGACCCCGTCGAGACCAGGTGCCGCATGCTTCCAGCGAGCCCCGATGCGCTGCCGCCGGACACGTACCGGCTGCCGATCACCACGTCGGCGGCATGTTCCACGGCGGTGCCGAGCAGCGCCGGGATGGTCTCCGGCGGATGCTGGAGGTTCCCATCGATGATCACCGCATAGGGTGCGGCACAGAGCGCGAAGCCCTCGCTGACCGCGCCCCCAGCCCGCCGACCCGCTGGGCCGGGGTCCGATGGTGCACCCGTACCGGTAACCGCATCGAGGGGCGGACGCGCGCGATGACCTCGGGTGTTCCGTCGTCGGAGTCGTCAACAAAGATCACTTCTCCGAACAGGCCGTGCAGCGCATCGTCGAGGCGCCGCAGCAGCGGTTCGACGTTGTGCGCCTCGTTGCGGGTGGGTATCACGACCGACACCTGTGGCCCGACGTCCACCCGGGGACCGACCGGTTCCGCGGCCGAACCGCCCGTCCGCTCGGGACGCTCCAGCGGGGGGCGGGGATGCGGCAGAACGGGCAGGCGGAGCAGGCCCGTGCGGTCGTCCGGTCCGCCCTCCGGCCCGGTCCGGCTCCCCCGATCGGCCCCACTCCCCTGCTCGATCCGGCTTCCCCGATCGGTCCTACTTTCTTGATCGGTCCTATCCCCCTGACCGGTCGAGGTCATCGGGTCCCCCCGGGGCTACTGACCCGCGAAACGCGGGTCAGTGCCGAGATAATCCCGATCCGTCGAATTCCGGACAATACAGTGCAACATTCACACGGCCACATTCCTGTGGTGATCATAACGAATTTCCCCCAGAGGCAGCAGAATAAGAGAAGTCCCGGATCGAGCCATCTACCGGCACCCCATGCCCGATCCGGGCCCTACGGTCATAAGGCCGGGCGAAAAATTACCGCAGGCCGTCGGCGGACGGGGGCGGGTGACAATGCCGCTTCCACTCGTTGGATCTTGGTGGTCG
>NZ_CDWTMO010000158.1:0-9279 GCF_977946435.1 Frankia sp. CgKIO3
AGATCAAATGATCAACTTATTTAATGACGATCCCAAAGCACACTCCCGCCCCGTACCGGGCGGAGAGGAACGTGGGCGCGCACCAGAATCCGATCATGAAAATAACCCATTCTTGACCATGGTAATTACACGTAGAACACCGGTAATCCGCCATCTAACACGCCCGTCGAGCTCACTTTTCCCGATCACCACAACTGCGCCGGACGGCTGTCTAACCCTGGCTCCACCCTGCGGACCCTGTTCGAACGGACCGGCCCCCCAGCCGGCTCCGACGAGGCGATCGAGACCGGCCGGGCCGCCGTCGCGGACACCCCCACCGACGGGAGAAGCCGGGGTGGCCCTGGGGCGCCTGGGTTGGTCCGGGCCTGGCTGCCCTGATACTGGGTAGTGAGGCTGGCGCCATGACCGACACCACTGACACGGCGGCCATCGCCGTTGACGGCGGCCTGGTGACCGCCATCCCGGCTTCCTGAACCACTCCCGCCGAACCGGGCGGCGTGCGTGCTGCCTGGTACCGGCATGGCCAGGCAGCACGCCCCTCAGCCAGCCACAATCGCGGCATGAGCCCAGCGAGTAGCCTGAGCGACTTCCTGCGGACCCGCCGCGCCCGCTTGCATCCATCGGACCGATGGGCCCGCCGGCCCCCTCCTCGCGCAGCTGATCGGTGAGCTGTCGACAACGGACCCCGCGGGCGTGCCGTCGGGCAGGCCGACCGCGGCGCCGCGGCGGGCGAACTCCTCCTGGGTGAGGTGTTCCGGGCAGTCGACCCGGATGTCGGACGGCCCGAGGCGGTAGTCGAAGAACGCGCAGCGGTGAACGGTGGGTTGGGTGCGGCGGGTGGGCCGGGCGTGGCGAGGCGCGGGTTCGAAGTGCCGGCAGGTGGTACACGTGCGCGTCACGCTGATCAGGTGTTCGGCGTGCAGGCGTTCCAGCAGGTCCAGGAGGGTTGCGAGCAGCTGCTCGCCGTCCGGGCGGGGGATCCTGGCGGTCGCCACCTCGACCGGGGCGGTCCACCGGGAGACCGCGTGCGCGGTCTGCTGGCCGTCGGCGGTGAGGTGGAGCCGGTAGTGACGCCGGTCGGCGGGGTCCTGCTGGCGGCCAACGAGCCCTTTGCGGCGCAGGGCTGCCACGGCGTCGCTGACGGTGGGGTCGGCCACGTCGAGTTCACGTGCCAGTGCGCTGGTTCGGGCCGCCGGGGGTGGTCCCGCGTAGAGGCGGGCGAGGACCCGAAGCTGGGTGGGGGACAGGTCGTGCGCCTCGGCCGAGCGGCGGGCGAGCACCTGCAGGGCCTCGCCGATCCGGTCGAGGACGGCCACGATCTTCGCGTCGAACCCGGGGTGGCGTTCCTCGGGGGTGCCGGGCGGCCTCACGCGCGCGGTCCGAACGCCGCGTGTATCGCCAGCACCGCTGCCTCCTGCCGTTGGGACTTTCCCGGGTTCGCGACGGCCGACCCGCCGCGAGGGTCGTGACGGGGAACGTCGGAACCCGCGAGTGGACCTTAGCAATCCGATCCGCCCGGACCGGATCGTTAGGAATCCTTGACATCAAGGGTCGTCCCGCACATAGTTCTCCTTGTCGACTGAAACTGTCGAGATGGCGGCCGGTGCCGGGTTGGGCCGTGCGGCGCGTGAGCGTTGCCGGACCGGGCGGGTCCGGTCCGCGTCCGTGGGGGAACACCAAGGAGGCGAGCATGCCGAAGCTTGCCCGCAGTGACTGGTACGACCTGGCCCGCGACACCAACTGGTCGTTTGGTTACGTGTCCGAGCAGGACGTCTTCCCAGAGGAGCTGTCGGGGACGGGCCGGGTCTCATCCGAGGAGTGGCTGGCCTGGGACGAGCCATACAAGATCGCTTATCGGGAGTACGTGCACAACCAGGTGACGAAGGACACCACGACGTACTCGGTCAAGAACGCGATCGCCCGCTCGGAGCTGTTCGAGAAGCTCGACCCGGGATGGAAGTCGGTGATCCTGGCGCACTATGGCGCG
Organism: Frankia sp. CgKIO3; assembly: GCF_977946435.1. Taxonomy (NCBI): domain Bacteria; kingdom Bacillati; phylum Actinomycetota; class Actinomycetes; order Frankiales; family Frankiaceae; genus Frankia; species Frankia sp. CgKIO3. The sequence goes on from NZ_CDWTMO010000158.1 coordinate 1,988, forward strand.
ATCACGATGCCGGAGTACCTCGCCTCCATCGGTGAGGCGCGGATGGGCCGGTTCGGGCGGGCGGCGGCGTGGCGCAATACGGCGACGTTCGGCACGCTCGATGAGGTCCGGCACGGCCAGATCCAGGCGTTCTTCCCCTATGGGTTGATCGGGAAGGAGCCGCGGGCCGACTGGGCGCTCAAGGCGTTCCACACGAACGAGTGGATCGTGCTCGCGGTCCGGCAGCTGTTCGACGACATGTTCGTCGCCAACGACGCGCTGTCGATCGCGCTGCAGCTCACCTTCACCCTTGAAACCGGTTTCACGAACCTGCAGTTCCTCGGCATGGCAGCCGACGCGATCAAGGTGGGTGACCTGGAGTTCGGCTCGCTGATCTCCAGTATCCAGACGGACGAGGCCCGCCATGCCCAGCAGGGCGAGCCGACCATCAAGATCCTTGCCGAGGGCGGCCACAAGGACTGGGGCCAGTTCCTCATCGATCACATGTTCTGGCGGTCATGGCGGGTGTTCGCGCTGCTGACCGGCCTATCGATGGACTACTACACCCCGCTCGAGCATCGGACGATGTCGTTCAAGGAATTCATCGAGGAGTGGGTGATCAAGCAGTTCTCCGACCAGTTCCGGGACTTCGGTCTGGAGTATCCGTGGTACTGGGAGGAGTTCGTCAACGAACTCACCTGGTACCACCACGCGATCCACCTCGGGGTGTGGAACTGGCGGCCGACGGTCTGGTGGAACCCGGACGCCGGCGTCTCGGCGGACGAGCGGGTGTGGCTGGAGGAGAAGTACCCGGGCTGGAACCGTACGTTCGGCAAGTACTGGGACGTCATCGGCGACAACATCCGCGCGGGGAAGGGCGAGGCCACCTTCCCGGAGGCGCTGCCGTTGGTGTGCAACCTGTGCCAACTGCCGATCGTGCGGGCCGCCGGCGTGGAGGCCGGCGCGCTGGCCTCGGCCGCTCCGCTGCGCCACACCCACGGGGGCCGTGACTACCTGTTCTGCTCGGAACCCTGCAAGTGGATCTTCACGCAGCGTCCGGAGCGGTTCGCCGGGCACCGGTCGCTGGTGGACCGGTTCCTCGCCGGCGAGATCAGCCCGCCCGACCTCGGCGGCGTGCTCGCCTACATGGGGCTGTCGCCGTCCGAGCAGGGACAGGACGCCACCGGCTACGCCTGGGCACAGGCCGCGGCGGCGGGCGCAACCGGCGCCAGGGCGGCACGGCGATGACCCCCGGGGCGCAGGTGACCCCCGGGGCGCAGGAGCACTCCCACGAGCACGTCTACGTCCACGTCCACGAGCACTCCGAGGGGGCCCGATGGCTCTGCTGCCGCTGAGCGCGGTTTTCGAGCACGACTTCGTGTCGCTGCTGGTGGCGGTGGACGACGCCGACACCGTCGAGGCCGTCGGCCAAAAGATCGCTCACCACGTCGTGGGCCGGCGTCTGCCGGCCAGCGACGCGCCGGTGGGGGTCCGCCACAACGGTCGGGTGCTCGCCCGCGAGGCGCGCATCGGCGAGGCCGGCGTCGGCCCGCTCGACCATGTCGAAGCCTTCTTCGATGAGTAACACGTCGATGAGTAGCGCGTCGGCGGGTGACGCGTCGGCGGGTGGCACCGCAGTGGCGTGGACCGACGTCGCCTCGCTGGACGAGGTGTGGGAAGGCGACGTGCTCGAGGTGACCGCGGGCGCCGAGCAGGTGCTGCTGGCGCACCTGCCCGGCGGGGCGCTACGGGCGTACCAGGCGGTGTGCCCGCACTCGCGATTCCCGCTGGTCAACGGCGCCGTCGAGGACGGGGTGCTCACCTGCGCCGCGCACCACTGGGAGTTCGACCTGGCGACCGGCGAGAGCCTCAACCCGAGCGACTGCCGACTGTACAGCTTCCCGGTGCGCGCCGACGGTGAGCGGATCATTGTCGGGATCCCACCCGACGGCCGACGTCACTACAACCGGTGCCGTGGCGCTGCGACCGCGGCACCGACGGGGAGACGATTTTCATGACCGCCGACTCCAGCCGCCTGGTAGGCCCCATCGTCCGCGGATTCGACCCGGACGTCGTCGAGGCACTGTACGCCGCAATCGAGAAGGACAACCCCGACCAGACGCTGGTCGTGGAGGACCGCAACGGCTACGTGCGCATCAACGCGCCCCGCTTCCTGCGGGTCACCCGCGCCAGCCTGGAGGAGGCCGCCGGTCGGTCCGTCCCGCTCGCCACCCTCGAACCCGCCCTCGCCGGCTTTGCCGGGCGGATGCGGTACGTGAGCGACGACGAACTCGTCTGGTACCTGGACCGGAAGGACTGAGGATGACTACCGCCCCCACGGCGAGGCCCCTGCGCACTTGGAGTATGTTCGACGGGGCCCGCCGCAAGCCGAACGAGTACGAGACCGTCACCGGCCACTTCCACTACCACTTCGGGCGGCAGCCGGCCCCGTTCGACCTTGATCCTGACAGTCCGATCAACCGGTGGTACCTACGCTACCGCGAGGGCTCGCCGCTGCGGGGCGTGGACTGGGAGGCGTTCCGCGACCCCGCCCAGCTCAACTACCGCCGCTACATCGCCCTGCAGCACGACCGGGAGATCTACGCCGAAGGCGTCGTCGACCACTTCGAGGCCCTCGATGCGGATGCCGGCCTGAACCCGGCCTGGGTGGGTGTCCTCGCGCGGCTTTACCTGCCCGCCCGCTACCTGTTCCACGTGTTGCAGATCACCAGCCTGTACGTCGGCCAGCTCGGACCCAGCGCCTACGTCAGCAACGCCGCGTTCTTCCAGGCCGCCGACGAACTGCGCGCCCTGCAGTGGATCGCCTACCGGGCCAAGGCGCTGTCATTGGTCCATGGCGCCGACCTCGCCGACAGCCGGGCCACCCGACGGTTCTGGGAAGAAGACCCGGCCTGGCAACCCGCCCGGGAGGCGCTGGAGCGGTTGCTGGTCGCCTACGACTGGGCGGAGGCCTTCACGGCGCTGAACCTCGTCGTCAAGCCGGCGCTCGACACCCTGCTCAAGACCGCCCTCCCCGACCTCGCGGACGCCAACGGCGACGGCCTCACCGCCCAACTGCTGCGCGAGTCCGGCGTCGACGGCGCCCGCAGCCGGGCGTGGAGCGCGGCCCTGGCCCGCCACGCCATCGCCGAACGGCCCGACAACGCCGCGGTTCTCGCCGTCTGGGAAGAAAGCTGGCGCCCCCGCGCGGAGAAGGGCGTCGCGGGCCTGGCGGCCCTGTTCGGCGATGCCCCGAACCCGGCTAGCCCGGCCAAGGTCACCGCCACCGTCGCCGCGACCATCGCGGCGTTCCGTGCCTCCTGGACCGGCACGGCGGACCCCGCCTGAACCTCCGGCCTCCACCACCGATCCGCCCCCCGGAAGGACCCATGTCCGTCACCGACGACTACCTGACCAACAACGCCGCCTACGCGAAGACCTTCGCCGGGCCGCTTCCGCTGCCGCCGTCCAAGCACATCGCCGCCGTCGCCTGCATGGAAGCACGGCTCAACGTCTACGCGATCCTCGGCCTGGGCGACGGCGAGGCTCACGTCATCCGCAACGCCGGCGGCGTCGTCACCGACGACGAGATCCGTTCCCTCGCGATCAGCCAGCGCCTGCTCGGCACCCGCGAGATCATCCTGATCCACCACACCGACTGCGGCATGCTGACCTTCACCGACGACAATTTCAAACGCTCGATCCAGGACGAGACCGGGATCAAACCGGAATGGGCCGCGGAGTCGTTCACCGACCTGACCGAAGACGTACGCCAGTCGATCGCGCGGATCAAGGCGAGTCCGTTCATCCCGCATACCGGCGCCATCCGTGGCTTCATCTTCGATGTTGCCACCGGACTGCTCACCGAAGTCGCGTGATATCCGCCTGCCGCACCCTGCTGTTCAGCGCCTTCGAGTATCGACTCACCATTATCGGTATCACCGTCGGTTCTTTCTGATGACACCGTATTTCTGACGACACCGGACTCCGTCCGCCGTCGGGGTGCTTCGGGGATCAGTACCGTCGATCCGCGAAGCACCTCCGGGGGGAGCCAGGTGAGTGGGGCCGGCGGGAGGCGCCGGAGCCGATAATTCCCGGCCCGACCCGCCGGCCCCACCCGTCACCTGGTCAGTGGGTCAGCCGCGCTTGCGGCCGGACTCGCCGAGAGTGATCTGGTCGCCGTTGACGATGCCGGCCCGGCGCAGCGCCTCGGCGATCGCGCCGTCCGGCACACTGGATCCGCTGCGGCCACCGGAACCGTTCCTGCCACCGGAACCGCCGTGGCCACCGGAACCGCCACGACGGCCCGTGCCACCGCGTCCACCGGAACCGCCGGCACCACCGGCACCACCGGCACCACCGGCACCACCAGCACCGCGACCGCCGGCACCACCACGTTCGCCACTCGCGGTGCCCCGGCCGCCATCCCGCTGATCACCACGATCACGGCTCCCGCCGCGTCCGGCGCCCGCACCCGCGGCTCCCCGCCGGTCACCCTCGCCGTCCCGGCGACCCGGACCCCCGGCACCGGCCTCGTCGTCCAGCCGCAGCGTCAGCGAGATCCGCTTGCGTGGGATGTCGACGTCGAGAACCTTCACCGTCACGATGTCGCCGGGCTTGACGACCTCGCGCGGATCCCTGACGAAGTTCTTCGACATCGCCGACACGTGCACCAGGCCGTCCTGGTGAACGCCGATGTCGACGAAGGCCCCGAACGCGGCGACGTTCGTGACGGTTCCCTCCAGGGTCATGCCGGGGACCAGGTCCGCGAGCGTCTCGATCCCCTCGGTGAATGCCGCCGTCCTGAAGGCCGGCCGCGGGTCACGGCCGGGCTTCTCCAGCTCGGCGAGGATGTCGGTGACGGTCGGCAGGCCGAAGGTGTCGTCGACGAACTCGCTCGGCTTCAGGGCTCGCAGGACCGCGCCGTTGCCGATAAGGGAGCCGAGGTCGCCGCCGGTCGCCGCGAGGATGCGCCGCACCACCGGGTAGGACTCGGGGTGCACGCTGGAGGCGTCCAGCGGATCGTCCCCGCCGGGGATGCGCAGGAAGCCGGCGCACTGCTCGAACGCCTTCGGCCCGAGGCGGGGGACGTCCTTCAGTGCGGCCCTGGTCTGGAACGGCCCGTGCGTGTCGCGGTGGCGCACCACGCTCTCCGCGAGGCTCGCCCCGATTCCGGACACCCGGGTCAGCAGCGGGGCAGACGCGGTGTTGACGTCCACCCCCACCGCGTTCACGCAGTCCTCGACCACCGCGTCCAGGGATGACGACAGCCGGGACTCGGACAGGTCGTGCTGGTACTGCCCAACCCCGATCGACTTCGGGTCGATCTTCACCAACTCCGCGAGCGGGTCCTGCAGCCGCCGGGCGATCGACACGGCCCCGCGCAGCGAGACGTCGAGCCCGGGGAGCTCCGCCGCGGCATAAGCGGACGCCGAATACACCGACGCCCCCGCCTCCGACACTGTCACCTTCGTCAGCGACAGCTCCGGGTGCCGGCGGATGAGGTCCTCGGCGAGCTTGTCGGTCTCCCGGGAGGCCGTCCCGTTCCCGATCGAGATCAGGTCGACGCGGTGCTCCCGGGCGAGCCGGGCCAGGGTAGTGATCGACTCGTCCCACCGCCGTGCCGGGACGTGCGGATGAATGGTGTCGGTGGCGACCACCTTGCCGGTCGGGTCGACCACGGCGACCTTCACTCCGGTGCGGTACCCCGGGTCGAGACCCATGGTCGCCCGGGTCCCGGTCGGCGCCGCGAGCAGCAGGTCACGCAGGTTCGCCGCGAACACCCGCACGGCGGTGTCCTCGGCGGCCGTCCACAGCCGCATCCGCAGATCGACGCCGAGGTGCACAAGGATGCGGGTGCGCCAGGCCCAGCGGACCGTGTCGAGGAGCCACCGGTCCGCCGGCCGGCCCGCGTCGGAGATCCCGAACGTCTCGGCGATCCGCGTCTCGTAGTCGGTCGGCCCGGGCGGCGGGGCGGCGTCCGGCTCCGCCGGCACGCCCGGTTCGAGGGCCAGGTCGAGGATCTCCTCCTTCTCCCCCCGGAACGCCGCGAGGATGCGGTGCGACGGCAACGAGGTGAACGGCTCGGAGAAGTCGAAGTAGTCCGAGAACTTCGCCCCCGCCTCCTCCTTGCCCTCCCGGACCCGGGAGACCAGGACACCACGCGACCACATTCGCTCGCGCAGCGTGCCGATCAGGTCAGCGTCCTCGGCGAACCGTTCGACGAGGATCGCCCACGCCCCCTCCAGCGCGGCACCCGCGTCGGCCACGCCCTTCTCCGGATCGACGTAGGCCGTCGCTGTGGCGTACGGGTCGAGCGAGGGGTCGCCCAGCAGGCTCTCCGCCAGCGGTTCGAGGCCGGCCTCCCGGGCGATCTGCGCCCTGGTCCGCCGCTTCGGCTTGAAGGGCAGGTAGATGTCCTCCAACCGGGCCTTGGAGTCGGCGGCGAGGATCTGCGCCTCCAGGGCGTCGTCCAGCTTGCCCTGCGACCGGATCGACTCGAGGATCGCGCCGCGCCGATCCTCTAGCTCCCGCAGGTAACGCAGCCGTTCCTCCAGCGTGCGCAGCTGCGTGTCGTCGAGGGTGCCGGTTGCCTCCTTGCGGTAGCGGGCGATGAAGGGCACGGTGGCACCACCGTCGAGCAGGTCGACCGCCGCCGTCACCTGCCCCTGGCGCACGCCGAGCTCCTCGGCGATCCGCTGATGGATGGACTGCTGCGGGACAGATGTCGTCGTCACAATCCCTGATCCGCCTTCTCGTCGATCTTCGGTCGCCGGGCCGGGGGCCGGCCGCGTCGTCGTCGCTCGGGCGCCGTGCGGTGATACCCGCGCCGATGCTCTGACTGCGAGACTACGGGTGATCACGCGGTTTTCCGCCCTCGGGCGGCGGTCCCGGCGCGGGTTCCCGCGTTCCCGCAGCCTCCTGGTTTCGAGCGCAGGCCTCCTGGTCTCGGCTGCCAGCTTCCTGGTCTCGGGCATCGTCCCCGCGTGGCGCGGTTACGGCGGCGACCGGCCCGGCCCGGCGTGGCCCGCCTGGCCGGAGAACCGGTTCCGGGGTGGCCGGGTCGTTTCTGCTACCAGCTCTGATGAGCTGGGCGGTCTGATTGTGTTGCGGTGTATATCCCATTGGTTCGGCATGACCTACGATGTGTCCGTGCACACTGGGGACGGGGCTGCCGGCGCGGGCCGCGTGTATTCTCGGCATTCCGCCGCCGAGGTCGCGGTGAGTGGCCGGGCGGGCTCCCGTGGGGGCGACCCGCGCTTTGCCGCGTCGGGCCGCGAGGTGAGCCGCGGGAGTACCCTGGGCTCAATGCC
>NZ_CDWTMO010000159.1:0-7137 GCF_977946435.1 Frankia sp. CgKIO3
CGGCATTGAGCCCTGGCGGCGCATCGCGGAGCCCGGGTCCTGCTAGTCGACGACATCTGCGGCACCGGCTCCACCTATCGCGCGGCGGTTGGATGGCTACAGGAGCATCTGGTCCCGGCTGCTTTGCGCACCGCGGCGCTATGAATTCGTAATGAAGTAATTAATGCAAGCCAATATGCGTCTTCGCAGGTCACGGGCTCGCGAGGACCCCGAAGTGAACAAGTTATTTTATTCCGAATCCTATGCCGCAGCGAGGCGGCGGCTTTCACCCCGGACACCTGGGTGTGGGACACGCTCGACTGGGTCGTCTTCCCTTGGAATGAGCCGACGCAGACTATCGAGGACTTGATCGTGCCGGCCTCGCCACGAGTCCGCCCTTCGGACGCGCCGGCCGAGGCGGAAGCAGGCGATAGCGGAGCCCGCGGATGAGCGGGCCGAAACCGGCCGCACTCCGCCGGGCTGAACCCACACCAGAACGCCCGTGACCGAATCCTGGCGCTTTACCTGAACAATTGCCTAGGAGAAGAACGATGAATGCTGTGCAACTGTCGGAGCAGTATGTAACCCGGCCGGGAACCACGATGGTGGGGCCCTACAGCACAAACCAGATGGATGACTTCTACGCGGCGTTGAGCCGCGGTGAGGCCAAGCCGTCGGGTCTGATGAACCTTCTCCAACACCTGATCGTCGCTGAGCGGTGCGCGCCGGACTCGCGTGTGCTGGATGTGTGCTGCGGCCGGGGCCTGGCGCTGCCGCTGTTGTTCCGCTATGCCCCGACGATCGCGGGGTATGTCGGGCTGGACATCAGCGCCGCCAATCTCGATGAGGCCCGGGAGCGGATCGAGGCCCTGCGCTCGGCGTACGGCGACCCCTTCCCGGTTGCGCTGGTGGAGTGCGACGTGGCCAGGGCCTGGCCTGATCTGCCCTCGCACGAGCAGGGTTTCGGTATCGCGCTCTACACCTCGGCGCTGGAGCATCTGCCGTTCGAGCTCGGTGCGGAGAGCCTGCGCAGCACCGCCGCGGCGCTGGGACCGGGGGGAGTGCTCTTCCTTTCCACCCCGGCGGCCGTCGGGCCCCCGCCTCGCCCGTTGCAGTACCGTGTCCATGTCTACGAGTGGTCGCGCGAGGAGGTCGAGCAGGTGATCGGAGGCGCGGGTCTGATCATTGAGGACGTGATGGGCCTGCTGCCGCCCGCACCGGACGCAACGGTGGCCGCACTCACCGACCGGTATGGGGAAGCTGCGGCAGCCTGGTACCGCGATCTCGTCGAACGCGTCCCCAAGGCGCTGCTGGACACGGTCTCCGCCGTCGCCGTTCCCGACGTGGCCACGGAACTGCTCTACGTCTGCCGGAGGCCGGCATGAACGCGTCGACGACAAGCGGCGGGCCCGCGCTCGGAGCCACATCGCTGTGGGTGAGCATCGAGGGGATCAACGGTGTCGGGAAGATCAGCGCGGCCCGCTCGGTCGCCGCCGTGCTCGGTGCGCGGTGCCTTCTTCTGGACGAGCTCACCGACTCCGACGACACGCTGACCGGGCGGGTGATCGCCGCGTTGAGCGCCGAAGGCGACCATTTCCTGCGCACGGGTAACCCGGTTGTGGAGACCCTCGCCCTGCTCGCGTTGGAGGTCCGCAAGGCCGAGCGACTGGCCACACGGGACCTCGCCGGAGTCCAGGTGATCCTTGAGGACCGTGGCGTGGACTCTGTCGCCGTGTGCCAGGCGGCGATCCTGTGCTCCCAGCACACGGAGACATCGCCGGACGCAGTAGCCCGGCACGTGCTGTCGAGTGCTCGGCGGTGGATGGTGTTGCCAGACGCGACCATCGTGCTCACCGGTGACCCCGGGGTGTGCGCGCGGCGTTTTGCCGACCGGATCGGGTGCTCACTGACGCCAGCGGACGTGCAGGTGCTCGAACAGATCGACACCCTGTACCGCGAGGCGGCTGTCCGCGATCCCCGACGGTTCACGCTCCTCGACACGACCAACATGTCGCCGGAGGAGACCGCCGCCGCTGTCCAGAAGGCCGTGACCACGCTGCTGGATCGGCAGGCCGCCCATGCCTCGTGACGTGACCCTGTTGTGGGCTCTGCGCTCCCCGTGCGCGTTCGCCTGCCCGCATTGCTACTTCGGCACCATCGAGGAGCACAAGGACGCCCCGCCGGAGCAGGCAGGTGTCCTATCGCACCTGTCGCGCACCGACCTGCCGGCGAAGGCACTGACGGCCTTCGCACGGACGCTGGCGGCCTCGCCTGTCGAGCGGGTGGTCATCGCTGGTGGGGAGCCGCTGGACTGGCCCGCCGCGCTGGAGGTGATCTCTCTCATCAAGGGCGGGGGCTGCCAGGTCGTCGTCGCGACGAACGGTGTTCCGCTCACCCGCCCGCACGTGGCCGAGCGTCTGGTCGCTCTCGGGGTCGACGGCGTGTCGGTGTCGCTCGACAGCGCGGACTCCGAGCCCAACGACCAGATGCGACCGTCCCGTTCGGGTCGTTTCGGCTACCACGACGTCCTGGAGGGCATCGGTGCTCTGCTCCAGGCGCGCGGCGAAAGGCCCGCGCCCAGGGTCGGGATCTACACCGTGGTCACGCGATCACGTCCGCAGGAGGTCACTGACGTGGCGCGGCTGGCGGCGGGCCTGGGCGTCGACTACTACGTGCCGCAGCCGATCTCCCTCGCCGCCGACCACCAGCTCTTCCACCAGATGTGCCACACCCCCGCCGACGTCGCCGACGTCGGCGGGTACCTCGACCTCCTCTACAGCGACCCCAAGGGGCTGGCCCTGCCCGACCCGTCCTATGTCCAGCGCTTCATCGCCTCGATCTCCACCGACGGGGGCGGGCATGTGCCTGACTGCTTCGGCGGCGCGCGCCTGTTCTTCATCCAGCCCGACGGGTCGGTCTGGGACTGCCCATCCGATCGCCGGATCGCCGCCCAGGTCGTGCATGCGCCCGAGCTGCGGCGCACCATCGAAGACGGCGACGCGCGCACACTGTTCGCCACGCGGCCGACGTGCACGGACTGCTCGCTGTTCAGTCGTGACTGTGTGAACATGTGGCCCCTCGTCCTGGACATGCCGCGGCTGCTGAACCCGGGGCCGGGGCGATGACGCTGCCTGCACTCCCCGGCGGGACGTAGCCACTCGCGGATCAGCTCGCCGCAGTTCTCGCGCAGATGCCCGACCCGAGCGGCGGGCCGGAAGTCGTGCAACTGGAGCACGACCTGGCCGAGGTGTTCGGCGTACCGCACGCCGTCGCGGTCTCCTCCGGCACCGCGGCGCTGCACGCCGCACTGTCGGCTTGCGGCATCGGTCCGGGAGACGAAGTCCTCGTCCCGGCGCTGAGCGTCGTCATGACCGTGGCGCCCCTGGCCGCCCTGGGGGCAGTGCCGGTGTTCATCGACAGCGACCCGGCCACCCTGGACCTGGACTACGACGACGCGGCCAGCAAGGTCACCTCGCGGACCCGGGGGATCATCCCGGTGCATCTGTGGGGCCGGATGGGAGACCCAGCGGCCCTGACGGCGTTCGCATCCAACCGCGGGCTCGCCGTCATCGAGGACGCCGCACAGGCTGCTGGCACCGCCCGCGACGGCCAGCGGGCCGGCACGGTCGGCGTCGGCTGCTTCAGCATGAAGGACGGCAAGATCCTCTGGAGTGGCGAGGGCGGCTTCCTGCTCACCGCCAAACCCGAGGTCGTGGAGTACTCGGCCGCGTTCCGCAGCCACTGGCAGCAGGCCCCTGCCGGCGAAGCCCCGCTAAGCCGCCTGGCCACCAACTCCCGCCTCGCGGCCCCCCTTGCCGCGATCGCCCTGGCGAACCTCCGCCGGTTCCCGGCGCTGGTCGAACTGCGCCGCGCACAGACCCGCCGCCTGCTGGACGCCCTGAAGCAAGCATCCGGCCTGGTGACCCTGCCACCAGCCACCGACGAACAGTGGAATGGCTTCGCCCCGCTGCTTCACATCGACCTGTCCAGTTCACATCGACCTGTCCAGCCCCCGCAGGTTCGCGCAGCACCTCGCCCAGCAGGGAGTGCCGAACTCCACCGGCAGCTTCCGACTCGTCCCCTGCGACACCCGGCCCATGTTCACAGGCCGCGGCCGTCCGTGCCGTGGTGCCGCCGACATCCTCGACCACACGCTCGCCGTCATCCTCACCGAACGCGACACTCAGACCACACTTGACAGGTACGCCGCCGTCATCACCCAGGAGGCCGCCGCATGGGCCCCGTGACCGACCAGCGCGAACCAGCATCACAACCCCACCGGGGCGACTCGTTCCGCGGCGCCCCGTCCTCGTCCCTGAACGGAACTGCCCGAATGACGATCACCTCGGTAGGCAATTCCTGCACCCGCGGCCCGCTCATCTCTGTCGATGGCGTCACTGGAGTCGGCAAGACGTATCTGACCAGTCGCGCCGTGCAAACCCTCGATGACAAGCCGCTGATACTGGAGGGGTTCTCCCAGCGCACGGACGGTCGCCCGGGACTGGGCGAAGCCCTGCTTGGCGCGCTGCGCGAAGCCAGCGCAGGGGACCCATTCCTGCGCGGAGGCACTCCCATGGCCGAGGCCCTGATCCTGCTGGCGATCAAGCGGCATGACCTAGACGCCGTCGTCGGCGAGCTGTCGCGCGGGCGTCCCGTCATCGAGGGCCGCGGCGTCGACACCACGGCGGTATGCCAGGCGCTGCTGCTGCACCCCGACGACGGCGACGCCGCCCTGGACACAGCGATCGCCCTGCTGGAACTCGCGTCCTCCTATAGGCTGCTGCCCGACCTCACGATTCTGGTCACCGACAACACCTCCGAAGCCATCGAACGTGCGCAGCGGCGCGACCAGCGCGTCCTGACCAGCGAGCAGGCCACGTTCATGCGTGAGGCATGCGAGCTCTACGAACGGCTCGCAGCCACCGATCCGGCCCGCTACCGGGTCGTAGACCGGCGCAGCGTCGGCGAGCACGAGGCGGCCGAGCTGATCCGGGCGTGGATCGGCGTTGGAACCGGCCTGGGCTGCTTGCGCGAGCCGTGGCAAGGCGCGGATGCCCGGTGCAGGTGCTGCGGCCACCGCGCGGACCCGGCGCTCGCATGAACGAGGCAGCCCCTCCCTCTATCTGCCCAAACCCGGCTCCAGCCGGCAACTGCGTGCCCGCGATTCCCGCCGGTATCGAGGCCCTGGTCTTCGATTTCGACGGCACCCTCGCCGACACCACACCCAGCCACGAGCAGGCGCTGCGAGCGGCGCTGGAGCCACACGGCGTCGGCTTGGACCACGACTGGTATCGCGGGCACGTCGGCCTGTCCATCCATGACCTGCTGGACGCGCTGCCGGGTGGTCGACCACTGCCGCACGAAGAGATCATCGCCCAGAGCCGCGCCCATCTGCTGGCCACCGTGCACAGCATCACCCCTATCGCGTGCACTGTCGCGCTGCTGCGCGGCGCCCGCCGTGCGGGGCTGCCCTGCGCCGTGGCCTCGGCTGCCAGTCGCCTGCTCGTCCATCCGGGCATTCATGCTCTGGGCCTGACGCGGGAGTTCGCGGCGGTCGTCGCGCGAGAGGACGCCACGAAGGGCAAGCCGGCCCCTGACGTGTACCTGGTGGCTGCCCGATGCCTTGAGGTCCCGCCGGAGCGCTGCCTTGCCGTCGACGACGCCCGCGACGGCGTCACCTCTGCCCGCACGGCCGGCATGCACGTGATCACGGTGGTCGACGGCCACCTGGCCCCGCCAACGAAGGCGCTCAGGGAGCCGAGCGCCTCGCTTGCCGCGCCGGGGCTGTGAGGCCGCCGGGTGGCGCACTCCGGCCGGGCGCTGCCCGCGACACGACAGCCTGACCGAACGACGCCGAATCGGACACCGCGATCAGAAAATTCCGCCGGATGACGGCGCGAGGCCGTCGCACCAGGGGAGCATGATGCCCGTTCTCCACTCGACCAAGAACCTGGAGATCATCGACCCGCCCACGCCTACGAGCGAGGGTGTCGGCGTCTTCGAGGACACCGACCACTACACGGTGTTCCATTACGGCAGGATGCCGGACCCGATACCCGGAAAAGGTGAGGCGATCGCCCACATGGCCGCCTTCACCTTCACGATGCTGGAAGCGGCAGGCGTGCCAACCCATTTCCGGCGGTTCATCGCCCCCAACCGGATCGAGTTCGACCTAGCCCGTATGCCAGGCCCCGACACCGGGCCGCTCACGCTGAACGCCGGACCCTACCTCGTCCCCGTGCAGGTCATCATCCGCACTGAGCTCCCGCAAGGAAGCTCGGTTCACCGCCGGCTTGCAGCAGGCACGCTGACACTGGCGGAGCTCGGGCTCACCAACCTTCCCGTGTACGACCAGCGGCTTGAGCATCCACTCGTCGAGTACGCGACCATGCTGGAGGACGTCAACCGATACGTCAGCGCGCCCGAGGCCCAGCGCCTCGCGCATCTGAGCGACGAGCAGTTCCAGACGATGCGCGACACGGCCATCGCGGTCGACCAACTGCTCACCGGGCACAGCAACGAGGTCGGGCTGAGGCGCTGTGACGGCAAGGTCGAGTTCCTGGTGTCGAGCGATGCGCGCCTCGTGGTCGCCGACAGCCCCGGCACACCCGACGAAAGCCGCCTGATGTTCGGCGGAGTGCACTGCGGCAAGCAGATCCTCCGGGACCGGTACGTAGCGAACAGGCTAGAGGTGCCGGTCGACGCTCTGATCAACGACAGTGTGCCTAGAAGCCAATGGCCACAGCCGGCACCACTGCCGCCGGGATTCGTGCCGGTCATGTCAGACCTGTACCGGGCCCTGAGCGAGACCTGGACAGGCGAGCGGCGCTGGAACGCGCCGAGCCTGAAGGCCGCCACGCAGGCCGCTTCCAGCCTTATTCAGTGACGACGCATCATGGCAGCGGGCGCTCCGGCATGCTCGTCTTGATACCAGGCGCGGGCGAGCGACCGCCACGACCGGACCCTACGAGGAAGAGAATGGTGGAAGTATGGGCGGGTTGACACAAGATCCCGCCTTTCGGGGAACCACCTTCGTGGTTATCGACTTTGAAGCGACGACCCCTGCGGGCTACCCGGCCCATCCCACCGAAGTCGCTGCTCTCGCACTCCGCTACGAGAACGGCCGGATGAGAGAAGCCGGTAGGTACGCTTCTCTGA
>NZ_CDWTMO010000159.1:7427-9444 GCF_977946435.1 Frankia sp. CgKIO3
TCTCATCCGGCCGCTCGCGTTCGCCCCGGTGACGCCGGCCGACACGGCCCAGACCGGCCTCACCCCCGAGCAACTGCGCCAGGCGCCCAGCCCGGCCGACGCGCTGGGCGCATTGGACCGGCGATTCACTGAGGGCATTCAGTACCTGCTGGTCGCTCAACACGCCGCCACCGAAGCCAACATCATCTACAATCAGCGCGAGCACTGCCCGGTGCTGGCCCACGTTGACTTCCTCGACACGATCCCGCTTGCCAGGCACCTCATCCCAGGTCTGCCGAACTACCGGCTCGACACGCTGCTGGCGCATTTCCACATCAAGCAGCCGGCGGATCGCCACCGGGCCCCTGCTGACGTTGACGTCACCGCCCAGGTGTTCTTCCGGATCGTCAGCGCTGCGGACGAAGATCCGCAGCTCAGTGATCTCGCGGCTCTGATGAAACTCGCGGGACGCACGGCCAAGTGCAATAGGATTAGGAATGAAATAACTTGTTCACTTCGGGGTCCTCGCGAGCCCGTGACCTGCGAAGACGCATATTGGCTTGCATTAATTACTTCATTACGAATTCATAGGCCCGTCCAGGGCGGCCTGTTCGACATCGCGTTCCCGACGGGAGAAGACCTGGGCACAACCGGTCTGAGATAGGACGGAGTTCACTTTGATGACCAGGGAACAGTCCGGCCGCGCCGAGGTCGGGTTCTGGTTTCATCCGCTGTGCCCGTGGGCGTGGATCACTTCACGTTGGCTCCTGGAGGTCGAGCAGGTCCGGCCGGTGCGCGCCGATTGGCGGATCATGTCGCTGGCCTACCTGAACCTGGTCCAGCGCGAGGGCAAGGGACTTAGCGAGGATTACCGTGACCTGATGATGCGTGCGTGGGGTCCGGTGCGGGTCTGCGCGGCAGCCGCCGAGCACGGCGGCCGTGGCGTCCTCGGACCGCTGTACACCGCGATCGGCACCCGGCTGCACAACCAACGACGCCGCGACGATCCCACTGTGATCACCGAGGCTCTCGCGGAGGCGGGCCTGCCCGGCTCGCTGGCCTCGGCCGCCGCAAGCACCGAGTTCGACCAACTCATCACCGACTCGCACGACGATGCGTTCAACGAGGTCGGCCTTGACGTCGGGACGCCTGTTCTCCGCATCGGTGGCACGGCTTTGTTCGGCCCCGTGATCACACCCGCCCCTCGCGGTGAAGCCGCCGGACGATTCTGGGACGGCCTGGTCATGGTCGTTGGGACGGACGGCTTCTTCGAGCTCAAGCGAACCCGGGACCGCAAACCGTCCTTCGAGTGAGACGCGTGAGCGGACACCACAGCTCGGCCAGCGTCGGCCGAGGCTCCGACCGTCCAAGTTCCGGGCTCGGTTCGACATCCGGTTCGGCAGGGAGGGCTGACGACGACCACGGAGCCTTGACTGGTGCGCTCCGCGGTAAGGCGCCGCTGTTTGCCGGGGTCGTTCAGCGAGCCCCGGTCAGCCGATCTAGGCCGGTGCACTGACCGCTCGCGCGATGCGATGGCCGACAAGCCGCTCGGCCACCGCGAGCGGATACCATGCGGCACCGTGAACCTCGGACTCCTGGATGCGCCCCACGTCCGCATGCGCCGTGGTGAAGGCGTACCCGATGTCGAGGTGGTAGTGATCCGGCTCGTCCTTCATCGGTCGTGCCGGAACCTGGCCGTACTCGATATAGACGGGGGTTCGCAACGCGGGGAAGACCGTGCCGGGGTCAACACCGGTCTCCTCCGTCAGCTCGCGCACTGCCGCGCCGATGAGTGTGGTGTCGGTCGGCTCCAGGTGGCCGCCAGGCTGCAACGTGATCCCGTATGCGCGGTGCTCGACCAGCAGGATCTCGGCGTCGCCGCGGACGTCACTACGGACCAGAAGCGCACCGGCGGTTACGTGCATCGGAAAGGTCCGCCGCGAGGCGAAATCCCGTCCTTGAGAAAGCAGTAGCAGCGGCTCAGCCAGCAGCGTGGCCTCGTCGGGGTAACACTCGATGTAGGCGGAAAGCGCACTCG
>NZ_CDWTMO010000160.1:0-9150 GCF_977946435.1 Frankia sp. CgKIO3
GCCTACGAGGCCGTGGAGGGGGAGGCGGCCTTCTACGGACCGAAGATCGACGTGCAGATCGTCGACAGCGCCGGCCGTGAAGCCACCCTGTCCACCGTGCAGATCGACTTCCATCAGCCAGAACGGTTCGATCTGCACTACGCGGGCCCGGACGGCGCGATGCGCCGGCCGGTCATGGTCCACCGCAGCGTCATCGGCAGCGTGGAGCGGGCCGTGGCCCACCTCATCGAGTCGCACGGCGGTGCCTTTCCACCATGGCTTGCGCCCGTCCAGCTGGTGGTCCTTCCGATCTCCGACGCCGAGGTACCCCACGCCCTCGCGCTGGTCCGGCAGGCGGCCGACCGGGGACTGCGGGCCGAGGTCGCCGGTCCGGAGCGCGGCACCCTGGGCGCGCGGGTCCGGGCCGCTCGTCTGGTGCCCTACCAGGCGATCATCGGTGCCCGGGAGGCAGCCGACGAGCGGGTCTCCCTGCGGCTGCGGGACGGGCGCCGCCTGGAGGCCCGGCCCGCCGCGGAAGTCCTGGCCGGCATCGATCTCCTGACAAGCGCGCACGGCACCGATCTATGGACCAATCCCCGGGAGGCCGGTGTCCGCCCGTAGCCGGCACCCGGTGGCCCGCCCGCTGCCCGCCGGTTGGCCTCGACGCGCGGGGGAGCGCCCGACCCGCGG
The DNA here is from genome assembly GCF_977946435.1 of Frankia sp. CgKIO3. Taxonomy (NCBI): domain Bacteria; kingdom Bacillati; phylum Actinomycetota; class Actinomycetes; order Frankiales; family Frankiaceae; genus Frankia; species Frankia sp. CgKIO3. The sequence goes on from NZ_CDWTMO010000160.1 coordinate 670, forward strand.
GTGTTCTCAATAGACATGCGTCGACATACCAAGCGGCCCCATATTGGCGAGTATCAGTATGGGGCCGCGTTCTTTGTGGCTGGGCTGAAATTTACACGCCGCGCAGCTCCCGGTATTTACTCAGCACGTCTTTCACAGCGTCCGTCACGGGCTGTTCCTCGGTGAGTGGCGTCCAGGTGTAGGCGTCGTGTTCCTGAAGTTCGACCGGCTCAGGGCTGGCCACGTCCACGGCGAAGTTGAACTGTCGGATTTTCTTACCACTTCCTGATGCGTAGTCGAAACTGTCGAGGTAATCGCGGACGGCGGTCACGTGCAGGCCGGTTTCTTCCTCGACCTTCCGGATAAGCGCCGAATCCAGCGCCTCACCCGGCTCGACTTTTCCGCTGGGCAGCTCGAAAATCCCGCCCATGAAATCGTCCTCAGGATGTTGGAGAAGTAGCACCTTGCCGTCGTGCTGGACAACTGCGCCGACGACGAACTGCTGTACCTCGTCGCGCTCGGCCTCGGCCCGCTGTCGGACTCTCGCGGTCACTGTTCCTCAAAGAATTGTACGTGGTTGAAGCGGCGCGGCGTGAGGGTGTCGGGAAGCAACTCATGCACGCGCTTTTTGAGCTTGCCATGAAGCACGATTGCAGCCGTGTGGAGTGGCAGACTGAAGCCACCAACCAGGACGCCCAGCGCTTCTATGTCGAGTTGGGCGTGCCAGTGTTCGAGGGCAAGGCGTTCTATCGACTGGAAGGCGACAAGTTGCGGCGGGCCGCTGGTTTTCCTGTAGAGACAGGGTGAGAGCGAGATGGTTCAGACACCGACCTCGTCGCCATTATCCTGCGATGGTGTGATTGACAGCATCGCCGACAGCCATAGTCGTCATTTCCGGGAGATGGAGGGCTCTGCCGGGCCGCTCGTTAAGACCGGGCGACGGACGCGGGGATCGCGCCGGCACCTCCACTCTCCGTCAAGCATGATCTGCAGCCGCCTTGTGTTGGCGGTTGGGCGGTGAACAGGGCGACTACCTCGGCCAGGCTCGCCGGTTCCCACAGCTCCCAAGCCGTCCCGGTACGCCCCATGCCGCCCTCCTACGCCGCGCCAGACCGTCGGTCCGGCGCGTGACCTCCGGCGGGGGCTTCTAGCGGGACGATGCCCGGCTTGACCAGGTCGAGGCCGGCGAAGAGTCGAACTCGGGCCGATTCGAGCCGTCAGCAGCAACATGTACCGGCCGCGCCCGGATGAAGCCCTGGCGGGCGGCCGACGGTCCGTCGCGCCGATGATGGGTATGGCTGGGAGCGACCGAAGGGGCCGGGCCGAAGGGCCGGTCGGTGCCCATCCTGGACCCTGGAGGATCGGCTCGCCGACCGGCGGGAGCGGAGAACAGGAGGCCGCGGTGCCGTGATCCCAGATGCGGAGATCAACGAGTTGTTCGCCGTCCCGAGCCCGTGCGCGACGCTGTACCTGGGCCTGTCCGATCAGATGGACGGGATTGCGGCGGATCGGGCGGTCCGGTGGCGGCGCCTGCGCGACAGCCTGGCCGCCGACGGGGCGGATGGCGCGACGCTGGGCGCGTTGGACGAGGTCGTGGCATCCCTCGGCCCGCAGAACGCCGCTCTCGCGGTGTGCGCCGCGAATGGCAGGGTCGTCTGGTGTCATCGGCTGCGACGGCAGGTGGCGGACCGGGCCGTCTGGGGCTCGCTGCCCTGTACGTTGCCGATGCTCGCCTACCGGCAGAGCAGCGTGCCCTGCGTGGTCGTGCTCACCGACCGGACGGGCGCCGACCTGCGGGTGGCCGGGGACGGACTGCGGTTCGCCGGTGAGGTCGTCGGCTCCGACGACGAGATCGAGCGCAATGCCCCCGGCGGCTGGTCGCAGCGCCGCTACCAGGATCGTGCCGAGGACTCGTGGGATCACAACGCCGCGCAGGTCGCTGAGGCGGTGACCGAGCTGACCGAGCGGGTGGACGCCGCGCTGGTGGTTCTCGCGGGAGACGTCCGGGCCGTGCAGCTGCTGCGCAAGCATCTGCCGCCCCGGGTGACCCCGCTGGTTCACCAGCTCGAACACGGGGGGCGCCACCCCGGGCGGAACGACCGGTTCCATTCCCGGGAGGTGCGGGAGCTGGTCGAGGCCGAGGTTCGCGACCGGACCCGCGCCGTGCTCGACCGCTTCGCCGAGGACCGCGCACACGGCCGGGCGGTCGACGGGGTGCCCGCGACGCTCGACGCGCTCGTCCGTGCTCAGGTGGGCACGCTGCTCGTCGTCGACGATCCCGGCGACGACCGGGCCGCCTGGTACGGGCCGGAGCCCGCGGACGTCGCCACCGAGCCGGGCGCGCTGGCCCGGCGGGCCCGCCGGGCCGGACGGGCCGGGTCACCACCGGCCGCCGGCCGATTGGCGGATCTGGCCGTGCGGGCCGCCTGGGGCACCGGCGCGGCCGTGCGGGTCCTGCCCACCGATCTGCCCGGCGCACCGGCCGACGGTCTCGGTGCCCTGCTGCGCTACCCGTCCCCGTGACTTGCGTCGAGCGCGTCGATGATCTGCTGCCAGGGGAACAGTGCCTTCCACTCCTCGATGCCGTCGATGTCCGCCAGCGAGACTCCCTCCGGATTGTAGATCACCTGGACTCCCCACGAACGCAGGGACGAGATGTTCGCGGCAAACGCCGGGTGCTTGGCGTGCGTAGGATTCGGTGCCACGGCGATGATGACGGGGATGCCCGAGCCAATCGTCTCGTTGAGAAGGCTCAGGGCAAGGGTGTCGGCGATTCCCGCCGCGAACTTGTTGACGGTGTTGAAGGTGGCCGGTGCGACGACGATGGCGTCGGATGCCGGCCGCTCCTCGTTGTCGTCCTCCACCAGCACGTACTCGGACCGCACCCGGTGACCGGTGAGGTCGGTGAGAAGGTCGGCGTCGATGAACTGCAAAGACGACGGGGTGGCGACCACCCGCACGTCCCAGCCGGCGGACTGCACCTGCTTGACGAAGGCGGGAAGGTCCCCGGCGGGGTACCCGCCACCGCAGGCGAATACGTAGAGATTGCGATTCCCGTCGGTCATGGCGAAACCTCATTGTGATCGTTTTGGAAGATCGCTGCGGTTTTCGTCTCGTCGAGCACTCTGTCGTGCCGCGTCTCGTCCTCGGGTCAGGAAATGCTTTTCTATACCGAAAAATCAAAGTTATCAACACCGGATCCTGATCCGGATCCGGTGCAGGTCGTCCCTGCCGGGGCGGGGCAGATCAGATCCGGGTGAAGGCCTCCGCGTCACGACGGAAGCGGTCCAGCTCGGTAAGACTGATCGTCGGCCGGGCCAGCCGGGCGGCATCCAGCAGGTCCTGCGTGCTCAACGGGGTTACCACCGGGCCGTGGCCGCCCCCGCCGCTCTCCGCTCCCGCCCCGGCGCCGACCTTCGCCCCGTCGGCGGCCCGGTGGAAGGCGGCGGCGGCGGAGCGCTGCACGACCGCCGAGAGATCGGCCGGCGTGAACAGGTCGGTGGCCGCGACGACGGCGTCCAGATCGATGTCCCCCTTGTTCGCGACCCGGTCCAGCAGCCCTTCGAGCAGCACCCGGCGCCCCTTGGCGTCCGGCGGCCCGACAGGGAGGACGAGATCGAACCGGCCGGGCCGGATGAACGCGGGATCCAGCGCCGAGACCGCGTTGGTCGCGCAGATCAGCAGCCGGCCCTGCACCCCGCGGAACTGCGGGATCGCCTTGAGTAGCTCGTTGACGACGGACTGGTTCTCCGGCCGGGTCTCGCGTGACTGGGCGATCTCGTCGACCTCGTCAATGAACACGACGACCCGCTCGACCCCCATGAGGTCGTTGATCGCTGACCGCAGCTCGGCGGCGAGCCCACTGCCGCCGGAGGCCAGCCGTGAGGGCAGCAGCTCGACGAACGGCCATTCCAGCCGGGCGGCGACCGCCCGGGCGAAGGACGTCTTGCCGGTGCCGGGCGGCCCGAACAGCAGCATCGCCGTCGGGATGACGACTCCGTATGCCTCGGCGAGCTCCCGTTCCCGGACCGGCAGCAGCAGCCGCTTCTCGATGAGCGCGCGCTCCTCCTCCATCCCGGCGAGGTTGGACCACTCGGAGGTGCTCAGCAGCGCGCCGCCCCACCGCTCGACGGTGGAGACGTCCGCCGGGCGCAGGGGAACCTGCTTGTCGTAGAGTACCTGCCCGGTAGCGGTGAAGCCGCGGTTGAGGAACGCCTCCTCACCCGGCTGCCCGGGGGTGATCAGCGTGGTGATCCGCCGGCAGCCGGCGTGCAGGAGCAGGTTCTCCACGCTCTGCAACAGGCTGGAGCCAATGCCGTGGTGACGCCAGGCGGGCGCGATGGCGACCGTGAGCACCCGGCCCTGGCCGCCCTCCTTGCGCCCGACCGCGGCACCGACGAGATGCTCGCCCGCGACGGCGACCACCGCGGGGGACTCGGTGTCCGGGAGTTCGTGCCGCAGCGCCAGCACGGTGTCGGTGAGGTTGATGGGCGGGCCGCCCGGGGTGCTCCGCACTTCCTCCAGCAGGCGTACTGTCGCCGCGTAGTCGACGGTCTCGTAGGGACGGATGTGCCAGATGGGCACGCTGGCTCCTTCAAGTCGGTCACCGACGGATCGTCGACTCGACAATGCCCTTCTGTTCCGCCCCGATCAGCAGGGACTGACGAAGCTTTCTGGCGGGACCTTGGGACCGCCACCCCCGGCCGAAGGCAATCTTCGTGCCTGTAGGTGCTCCCTTGGGCGGGGCGGCCCCTACTCCTGCGCGTTCCGGTGGTGATGATCAGGACGGGCGATCTCAGCCGAGTGTTCTGGCCGCTCGGCGCGGCGCCAGGCGGCGTCGGTGAGTAGACGCAGTCCGTTGAGGCCGACGATGACGGTGGAGCCCTCGTGGCCGGCGACTCCCAGCGGCAGCGGCAGGGTGCCGATCAGGTCCCAGATCACCAGGCCAGTGATGAACAACGCGGCGATGACGAGGTTCTGCACTACCAGGCGGCGGGCCCGCTGCGCGAGGGCGACGACAGCGGGGATGGTGGCCAGTTCGTCGCGGACCACCACGGCGTCGGCGGTGTCGAGGGCGAGGTCGGAGCCGGCGCGGCCCATGGCGATGCTGGCGTAGGCGGCGGCGAGTGCGGGGGCGTCGTTGACGCCGTCGCCGACCATCAGCACCTTCCGGCCGGCCTGCTGGAGGTTTTGGACAGCGGTGACTTTGTCCTGGGGTAGTAGACCGGCGCGGACGTCGGCGATGCCGACCTCGGCGGCGAGGTGGGCGGCGGCGCGCGGGTTGTCGCCGGTGACCAGGACAGGCGCGGTGCCGGTCGCCGTGGCCAGGGCGGTGATGGTGGCGGCGGCCTTGTCGCGCAGCCGGTCGGCGATGCCCAGCACACCCACCGGGGTGTCGTCCAGGATGACCAGGACCGCGGTACGGCCCTTTTCTTCCAGGCGGGCGGCCACCGCGGCGGCCGGGTGCCGGGAGCGGCTGCCCAGCAGCCGTACGGGGCTGCCGACCGCGACCGGATGGCCGTTGACGGTGGCGGTCACGCCGGTGCCGGCTGTGGAGGTGAAGGTCTCCACCGGCGGGATGTCCAGTTCGCGGGTGCGGGCGGCTGCCACGATGGAGTGGGCCAGCGGGTGCTCGCTGGGGTGCTCGGCCGCCGCCGCCAGCGCCAGCAGGCCGTCCTGGGTAAGGCCGGAGGCGGCCAGCGGCTGGATGTCCGTCACCCGAGGGGTGCCTTCGGTGAGGGTGCCGGTCTTGTCCAGCGCGACGGCGTCGACCTGGCCGAGGCGTTCCATGACCAGCACGGACTTGATCAGGACGCCGTGGCGGCCGGCGGTGGCGATCGCGGACAGCAGCGGGGGCATGGTGGCCAGCACGACCGCGCACGGCGATGCGACGATCATGAAGGTCATGGCGCGCAGCAGCGTCGGTTGCAAGGCAGCGCCGACCAGCAGCGGTAGCGTGAACAGCGCCACCGTGACCGCGACCATGCCGAGGCTGTACCGCTGCTCGACCTTCTCGATGAACAGCTGGGTCGAGGTCTTGGTCTTCGAGGCTTCCTCGACCATAGCCACGATCCGGGCGATCACCGAATCCGCCGGGTCGCGCTCGACCTTCACCCGCAATGCGCCGGTGCCGTTCAGGGTGCCGGCGAACACCTCGTCCCCGGTCTCCTTCACCACCGGCAGCGGCTCGCCGGTGATGGTGGCCTGGTCCACCCCGCTCGCCCCGTCCAGAACCCTGCCGTCGGCGCCGATGCGTTCGCCGGGCCGCACCAGGATGGTGTCGCCCGTCCTCAGCCGCTCGGCGAGCACCGTCTCCTCGGTGCCGTCGTCGTCCAGGCGGCTGGCGGTGGCGGGCGCCAGATCGAGCAGGCCGCGCACGGAGTCTGCGGTCCGGGCGGTGGCGACCGCCTCCAACGCCCCGGAGGTGGCGAAGATGACGATCAGCAGTGCCCCGTCGAGCACCTGCCCGATCGCCGCCGCTCCCAGCGCGGCCAAGACCATCAGCAGGTCCACATCCAGCGTTTTCGCCCGCAGCGCCTGAAGGCCCGCCCAGCCCGGTTCCCAGCCGCCGGTCACGTACACGGCCGCATACAACGGCCCCCACGCCCACGCCGGCGCTCCCAGCAGGTACAGCGGCAGCGCCAACAGGAACAGCACGAGCGCCGCAGCCGCCCAGCGGCTCTCGGGCAAGGCGAAAACCCGGGTGTGGCGCCTGCGCGCCGCCGCCTCGCCGGCGGCGCGGGCAGCCGTCGTCGGACGGGCCATGGCGATCGACATCGGTAGCGGGATCCTTTGCGCGCGACGGGCACAGTGACAGCTCGACCACCATACAAGAACAGATGAACAAATGCTCATGTAAGCATGATTGGGCGTATACCATGGCTGCGTGGGTCATGGAGCCGCACCGCCTGCCAGCTACGTCCCGCGTACCCGCCTGGATGCGGTCAGCGCCGCGAAGGTCGCCACCACTCTCCAAGCGCTGGCGGCCCCGTCGAGACTGTTGATCCTCGCCCGGTTACGCGAGGGCCCGCTCGCCGCGACCGAGCTGGCCGCCGAGGTCGGTCTGGAGCAGTCCGCCTGCTCCCACCAGCTCCGCCTGCTGCGCCATCTCGGCCTCGTGGCTGGCACCCGCAAAGGCCGCTCCGTGGTATACTCCCTCTACGACAACCACGTCGCCGAGCTCCTTGACCAGGCCCTCTACCATGTCGAACACCTCGGCCTCGGCTTCGCGGACACCCCCGCTACCGACGCCGAGCCGGAGCGGGAGACGGCGACCGCCCCGAGCGCCTGACGCGCCGACCACGTATCCCGCCCGTGCCGGTGGAGGCGAGGTCGCGCCGTCCCCAGGCGCGGACGGCCAAGTCTCGCGGTCAATGGTCCGGGGAAGAGGGATCCGGGCAAGAGGCAAGGCGGTGCCCATCGAGCGCTCTGGAGGTGGCCGCGGGGGCGGACTGGAACGCCGATACGGACTTCGACGTCCGGCTGCAGGGCGTGCCGCTCACCAATCGCCGTCCGGATGTCGTGGTGTATCGCGCGGACACGATCGACGTCACGCCCACCCGTCCCGAGCACGTGCTGCTGGTTGTGGAGATCGTCTCGCCGGGGTCGGAGACCACCGACAGGATCGTGAAGGTGGACCAGTACGCCAGGGCCGGCATCGCTTTCTACTGGCGGGTCGAGCAGGCCGCTACCGGTGTTCCGCTGGTGTACACCTATGTCCTCGATCCGGCGAGCGGGGCCTACCGGGATGGAGAGGTATTCACCGGCGTGGTCAAGGTCTCGGCTCCCTTCGCGGCAGAGATCGATTTCGGTCAGCTCTGATACCCATCCTTTGCCGGCGCTCCGCGAAGGAGCGCCGAGTGCGACGGGCCGGGGCGCTGGCTCCTGTCCGCCTAGGGCGTCGTGCGGCGATGGGCGCGACGGTCCGGCCAGGCCAGCAGCAGGTAGTCCAAGACGGACAGGGCGACGGACAGGTCGAGCCGTCCGGCGTTGAAGTAGATCTCGTCGTGGATAAGCAGGCCTTCGTCGACGATGACCCGGCGGTTCCTACCGGGTTGGCCTTCGTGTCCTCGGCGCTACCTACAGTACAGCCTACGGGGTTGATCGGCTGGGAGGTGGCATGAGGTTCGCGCCCGTCTGGGCGCGGGCCTTCCTGTCAGGTGAGGAGGTCGAGGAGTTCGGTGAGGGAGTCGATGATGTGGTCGGGTCTGGCTGTGTGCAGGGTGCGGGTGGGGGTGTAGCCGTTGGTGATGGCGACGGTTTGGTAGCCGGCGGCGCGTCCGCTGTGGATGTCGTAGGCGGTGTCGCCGATGTAGAGGGCGCGGGTGGTGGTGCGGCGTTGGCGCAGCTGGTGGGTTTTGTCGGTGACGTCGCCGTCGAGGAAGTGTAGGAGGGGGTTGAGCCCGCCGGTGTGGGCGTCGGCGTGGACGGTGGCGGTGCTGGCGGCGGAGACGACGCCGAGGGTGGCGCCGTAGGCGGTGAGGCGGGTGAATGCTTCGGTGG
>NZ_CDWTMO010000161.1:0-9006 GCF_977946435.1 Frankia sp. CgKIO3
GGACATAACCGTACCGAGGCAATCACAGGGGAACCCCAAACACAGATCAAATGATCAACTTATTTAATGACGATCCCTTTCAGTGGGGGATGCGGGAGTTCGGATGGCAGGAAGAGATCACCGACTCTCCCGGCGGTTACGGTATCGGTACCCACCAAATGGGTGGCCAGGCGTGGGGAGGCCACAATTGCCCGGGTGAAATCCGGGCCAACCGACGCCGGGACATCCTCGCCGCCGCACGGCATAACGGAGTCGGCGCAGCCGTCGATCCCCGGCACCGTTACGACAACCGTCCAACCCTGCGGGAGGGATCGCGTGGTCCGGACGTCGTGGAGCTCCAGAACACCCTGAACATCATCTTTGGCCATGAGGCCCCCACCGGTGATCCCAACCGGATAACGCCGGATGGCGTGTACGGGCCACGGACCACTGCCCGGGTGGCCTCCCTACAGCGCTATGCCGCGCCGTGGTTCGGCCGCATCCCGGACGATGGGGTCTGCGGGCCCAACACCTGGCGGAAGATCGGTTACCTCCTCACCGGGATGAACCGCCGGGTCTGACCCACAGACCGGGCCCGGGCGGTCCCCCGCACCGGACGGTCCCCCCCATACCAGCCGCTCCCCGCACCGGTCGGCTCCCGCTCACCGGGCGGTCGTGGCCCGGCGGGCCAGCTCGGCGCCGGCCCTTCGCAGCCACCGGAGCGGCTCAGCCATCGCCATAGCCGACCCCCCGGCAAGATCGACAAGGGCGATCTCGGCCCGAACCCCCTCCGGCCGGGGGGCGTCAACCCGCCCAGCCACCAGGAGCACAGGCACCTCCGCGTCCCGCGCCAGCGTGAGGACTCCGCCAACCACCTTGCCGGACAACGAGGTCCGGTCGAACCTGCCCTCGCCGGTCACCACCCAGTCAGCGCCGGCGAGGGCCGCCGGCAGGCCCGCCGCCTGGATGATCGTCGGCAGGCCGGGGAGCACCTCGGCTCCCCAGGCCGCGGCGAGGCCGTAGGCGGTGCCGCCGGCGGCCCCGGCTCCCGCGGCGTCGGGAGCACCACCCAACAGGTGGGCAAGCCGACGCAGCCCCTCCTCCAGCCGGGCGATGTCCGCGGGTCCGGCACCCTTCTGCGGCCCGAATACGGCGGCGGCGCCGGCAGGGCCCAGCAGGGGCGCGTCGACGTCGACGAGACAGTACGCTCCCCCAGCCGGCACCGGCCGCAACCCGGTCAGATCGATGTGTGCGAGCGACGTGAGGGCGCCGCCGCCGGCGGCCAACGGCCGGCCGGCCGCGTCGAGGAACCGGGCACCCAACGCGGCGAGGGCACCGGTACCACCGTCGGTCGAGGCGGAACCACCCAAAGTGATGAGAACGCGGTCGACTCCGGCGTCGATCGCGGCGGCGACCAACTCGCCGAGGCCCACGGTCTGTGCGCCCAACGGATCGAGTTCCCGCATCAGTGGCAACCCGCTCGCCCTCGCCAGTTCGATCACCGCGGTGCCATTGGGCAGCGACAGCCATTCGGCGTCGTGGCCCCGCCCGTCCGGACCAGTCACCCGCGCCGGGTGCCGCTCCGACCCGGGTACGCCGACGGCGAAGACGTCGAGGGTGCCCTCGCCACCGTCGGCGATCGGTACTCCCACGACCTGATCGTGGGGCCGCTCGGAGCGCCAGCCCGCACCCAGCGCCGCAACCACCTCGGCCGCGGTCGCCGATCCCTTGAACGAGTCGGGTGCGAGGACCACCCGCGCGGGCCGGTGGGGGGACGGTACCCCCGTCATCGGAGCGTCACCGGCCGTCGGAGCATCCCGCGTCGACGGAGCGTTCCTGACCGGCTGAACCAGCCGGCGTCGTCAGCGGGGCCGCGGCGGCGAGCCACCCATCGATGCCGGCGAGGGCCGCTGTCCGCACCTCGATCGGCGCGGCTCCGGATTCCACCGAGCTGCGGGCGCAGGCGGCCAGTTCCTCGTCGGTCAGGCCCAGCGCCGATCGGCACAGCTCGTACTCCTCCAGACAGGTGGGCCCGAACAGCAGCGGGTCATCGGCGTTGATCGAGCATCGCACCCCGGCCCGCAGCAGGGCCGGAAGCGGATGTTCGGCCATCGACGGGACGACCGAGAGCAGCAGGTTGGACGTCGGGCAGACATCGAGGCAGGTCCCTCGTTCGAGGAGGGTGTCGACGAGTCGGGGATCCTCGATGGCGCGGATACCGTGCTGGAGACGATCAGCATCCAGGGTCTCGATGGCGCCACGCACCGACGCGGGACCGTCGAGTTCCCCGGCATGGGGGGTCGAGAGCAACCCGCCGTCGCGCGCGATCCGGAACGCCGCCACGAACGGCTCCGGCGGCCAGCCGTTCTCGTCGTTGTGCAGCCCCAGGCCGACGATGCCCCGATCGACGTAACGCAGGGCCAACTGGGCCACGGAGACGGCCTGTTCGGGGGAGTCGAAGACCCGGTCGATGGCCGCCATCCAGCGGACGGTCACCCCGTACCGCGCGCCGATCTGATCCGATCGGGCCAGCACCGTCTCCCAGGCGGCCTCCGCGCTCCCGAAGACGCCGAGATGGGCGTACGGCCAGAAGCTGGGTTCGAGGTAGGTGACGCCCTCATCCGCGGCATCAATGATCATTTCGTCGACGAGACGTTCGAAGTCCTCGGGCCGGCGGAAGACCGGCAGGATGCCAGCGATCACTTTGCTGAAGCCCCCGAACTCGGTGAACCCCGTGGTGCGGGGAGTCGGAACGCCCGCGGCGGCGGCCAGGTCGGCCAGTGTCGACGGCCGCATCCCCAGCTCGAAATGCAGATGCAGATGGCCCTTGGGCAGCGAACGCAGATCCCGCATCACAGTCCTTCCTCCGTGGCCGCGCGGCCGGCCGTCTCCCCATCCCGTGGGACAACCATGAACCCGCAAGACGGTGGATCGAAACTTACGCGGTCGAGCCGCCCCGCGGGAGCCGGACGAGGATGGTCGCCGGCTCAGGTCGCCGGGACGATCCCGGTGGCCACGAGGAAGAGCACGGTGGCGCCGAGCGCCAGCCGGTAACCGATGAAGACGCTGTAGCTGTGTCTGGCAATGAACTTCAACAGCCAGGCGATCGCGACGTAGGCGACAGCAAAGCTGACCACGGTCGCGGTGATCGTCGCCGGCCAGCCCACCCCGTCGGCGATGTCGCCGGACTTCGTGAGGACCTGCAGCGCCGCGGCCGCCATCAGGGCCGGGATGGACAGGAAGAAGGACAGCCGGGTCACCGCCACCCGGTCCAGGCCACGCAGCAACCCCGCCGACATGGTCGCCCCGGATCGCGAGATACCCGGGATCAGCGCCATGCACTGCACGATGCCGATCACCAGGGTGTCCTTCCACGTCACGTCCTCCTCGTGACGTTTCTGGGTACCGACGTGGTCCGCATACCCCATCACCCCGCTCCAGAGGATCAGCGCACTGCTGACGAACCACAGGCTGCGTAGCGTGGTCTCGATCTGATCCTTGAAGGCCACCCCGACCAGGCCGATGGGAATCGATCCGAGAATGACGGTCCAGCCGAACCGATAATCCGGATGCTCCCGCCAGGCGGGATTGCGCACACCGCGGCCCCACGCCACCAGAATGCGCCGGAAATCATGCCGGAAGTAAAGCAGGGTGGCGAAGACCGCACCGACTTGGATGATCGCGGTGAAAGCAGTGATGTCCGGGTCGTCGATGTCGTGGCCGAGTAGCTTCTCCAAAATTGTTAGGTGTCCGGTGCTGGACACCGGCAGAAATTCCGTCAGCCCCTCGACCGCGCCGAGAAACACCGCTTCCAGGACGTTCACATGGACCCTTCCGCACCAGTACACGCCACCTGCTGATCGCAGGGCAGCGTATGACGACGAGGATCATCCGTGCGCCGCGACCTCGGCATGTGGTGACGGTCGGGGTCGCACAGGGCGAGTTCGACCTCGGGCTCGCCGTCGGGCTGACCACGCCGGGGACTCGTTACGACTACCCGATGCGGGACCGATCCGGGCGGTGAGGATCGCCACCGATCCGGTCGCGGTCGTTCTGCCCCGGGATCATCCGCTGGTCGGATGCTCCGGGCCGCAGCTCGGGAACCTGGCGGACGCCCATTGGATCGATGTTCCCGACGCCGAGGCCACGGTCGCGGACCTGCGTGCCGTCACCGGTGGGGCTCGCGCTGGTCCGAGCACTCGGCGGCTGACGCCGAGGCCGGGTGCCGATAACCGACGTTTCGTCGGCTGCTTCGCATCGGGTTGGACGCGACAAGAGCCGAGCAGGTTACCTGAGAGACAGGCAGGTTAAACGAAAAGCTCAGGCGGCACCTTTGGGTGTGGCGTGGGCGTCACGTGCCTCCGCTTCCGCGGCCAGACCCTGACGTAACGGTAGAATACGTGACACAATCCACCAAGAGCACGAAGGGGGCGGCCGTGAGGCGTCGCCGTGACCAGGCCGGCGGTACCTCGCGTCAGTGGCGGATCGGGCTGCTCGGCGCGGGTGTTGCTGGGATCGTGACGGTTCTGGTCGCGCTGGGGTTTGTCGTCATTGGAGGAGCCGGCGAGGAGAAACCGGCGACGAGCCCTCCCGCGGGACGTGGCGTGGCGTGGCCGTCAGGGACGAACGCGAACCCGCCGCAGGATCTCGCCGGGTGGGAGCGGTGGGTCGGGCGGCCGACGGATGTGGTAGTGGTGTTCACGGTGCGGTCAAACTGGCAGACGATCACCATGGACGACTGGCCGATGTCGGATTTCCGGCCCGACTCCTATTCGGGGGTGCTGTCGGTGGCCCAGCCGCTTTTCTCCCTGGATGGCAGTTAGGCGGCCTGTGAATTCGTAATAAAGTAATTAATGCAAGCCAATATGCGTCTTCGCAGGTCACGGGCTCGCGAGGACCCCGAAGTGAACAAGTTATTTCATTCCGAATCCTGTGCCCGTGGCGAGTACGACGGGCACTGGGCGAAGTTCTGTCAGACGCTGGTGCGGAACGGTCGGCCGGATGCTATCGTGCGGCTCGGCTGGGAGTTTAATGGCGAATTGATGCCGTGGCACGTGCAGGACACCGGCCTGTGGAAGCAGTGTTTCCGGCAGGCGGTCACGGCGATCCGGAGTACGTCGCCCCAGGTGCGTATCGATTGGAACATAACCTCGCACAAGGATCGGATGCCTAACGGCTGGAACGTCTGGGATGCCTATCCCGGTGATGACGTCGTCGATATCGTCAGCGTCGATGCATATGACTCCTACCCGGCATCCGTGGACCAGGCTTCCTTCGATGCGCAGTGCCGCAAGGATTCCGGAGCCTGCACGGTCGCTGCATTCGCCCGGGAACATGGCAAGCAGTTCGCTGTACCAGAGTGGGGGATGTACCACAAGACCGGCGGGGGTGGAGACAACCCGTTCTACGTCGAGAAGATGTTCGAATTCTTCGAGGCAAACAAAGACATACTAGCGTACGAGGCGTACTACAACACCGCCGAGACCGGAAATGTATTCTCGGCCCTCCAGCCGCCATCGCTCAGTCCGCGTTCGGCCCAACGATATCTCGAGCTGTTCGGAGCGCCTGCACCCACATCTTGAGTAGCGACTTCGAGCAGGGAAGATCCCTCCGCGGCGAGAACCCGGGCCGGGCGAGAGGCGACGGATGGGTCTCCGTCGCCTCTTCAAGGCGATAGGTGACTGGTGGCGGTCTGTTGTGATCGTCAATTCCTGATCCGTGATCTACGGAGGTAGGTAGAGGCAGAGCCGGTGCCCGGCAATGAGCATGTCGATAAACCACCGCCAGTTACCGCCCACTTTCGCATGGAATTCACATCTTTCTTGTATGGAATGCGGGGTGCGACGAGCCGCTGACCTCGAGGGCCGAGGGTGGAGCCCGCCGGCCGGGCTGGCGGGGGCTAAAAGGCGGCGGGAAGAGGTGGGGATGGGTGAGGGAGACCCGGCCAGGGTGCCGCGGGTGCTGGTTGTCGACGACGAGCCGAACATCGTGGACATGTTGGCAATGGCGCTGCGGTTTCACGGGTTCGAGGTCACCACGGCGAGTAACGCGCGCGAAGCGGTGACCGCGGTGGATGCGGATCGTCCGGATCTTCTGGTGCTGGACGTGATGTTGCCGGACGGGGATGGCTTTGAGCTGTGCCGGCGGTGGCGGGAGTGCGGCGTGGAGGTGCCGGTGGTGTTCCTGACCGCGCGGGATCATCGTGCGGACAAAGTCGCGGGGCTGACCTATGGCGGTGATGACTACATCACGAAGCCGTTCGCGATCGACGAGCTGGTCGCCCGGGCCCGCGCGGTGCTGCGCCGGACCCGGCGGGAGCCGGCATCCACGCCGGTGCCGCCGGCGCCGGTGCTCGTGTTCGCCGATGTAACCCTGAACGAGGACACCTGCCTGGTGACCAGGGCCGGTTGCCCGCTCGCGCTGTCACCGACCGAGTTCAAGCTGCTGCGGTATCTGCTGGCTAACCCGAACCGGGTGCTGTCCCGGGAGCAGATCCTGGCCGCGGTGTGGAGGCCGGATTTTGTCGGCGGCGCCACAGTGGTCGACCAGTACGTCAGCTACCTGCGGCGCAAATTGGCCCCGCACGGCCCGCCGCTGATCCACACGCGCCGCGGGTTCGGCTACCTGGTGCGCGAATCCACCCCGGTCTGAGGTCACGGTGACAGGAGGAGCGTCGTGATGTTGCGGACCCGGCTGATGCTTGGCCTGCTCGGGCTGATGACGGTAGCGCTGTCTGTCGCCGGAGCGGCGAGCGCGTTCGCGTTGCGGTCCTATCTCGTCGATCAGACCGACAGCCAGTTGCGCGGGGCACAGACGTTGCTCGGCACTCGCGGACTCGCCTTGATCGCCTCGGCGTCGCCGCTGCTCGGCGGGACTGAGTTGCAACGGACGGTGGCTCCGACCGCGTTCGTGGTGGAGTTGCGGCGGCCGAACGGGGCAGTACTGGCCGTCGCCGGTGACGCCGACATCCCGGTACCCAGCGGCGAGCTGCTCGCTCACGTCGACCATCTCGACAGCCGGATCCAGGCGGGCGCGCCGTTTCCGCTGAAGGTAGGAGGTGTCTTCTACCGGGCGGTGGTCGGAACGCTGCCCAGCGGCGTCACCGACCTGATCGCGCTGCCGATGCGACCGGTGGCGAATACCACGACCCGGCTCGTCCTGGTCGAGGCCGCCGCTGGTGCAGCCGTACTCACGTTGACCGGTACGGCGGCTTGGCTGTTGCTCGGCCGGGGGCTACGCCCGCTGCGGGACATCACCCGTACGGCAGCCGCCATCGCCGGCGGCGACCTGGCTCGGCGGGTCCCGCCGGGGCGTCCGCGCACCGAGACCGGTCAGCTCGCGGCGGCGCTCAACACCATGCTCGGCCAGATTCAGGCAGCCTTCGAGGACCGCCGGCGGTCGGCCGACCGGCTGCGACGGTTTGTCGCGGACGCGTCGCACAAGCTCCGCACACCGGTGACCTCGATCAGGGGATACGTCGACCTTCTGCGCCAGGGCATTGTTCCGCCGGCCGGTAGGGACGATGCGCTACGCCGCGTCCAGGACGAGGCCCGGCGCATGGGCACTCTTGTCGACGACATGCTCTACCTGGCCCACCTCGACGAGGCCCGACCCCTGGAGCAGTCCGCCGTCGACCTGGCTTCCCTCGCCCGCGACGCGGTCGCCGACGCCGCCGCGGTCGAACCCGACCGCCCGCTGCGGCTGCGCGCCCCCGACCACTGCCTGGTGGTCGGCGACCCAGACGCACTCCGCCAAGTGATCGGTAACCTGCTGGCCAACGTGCGCGCCCACATCCCACCCGGCACCCTGGCCGAGGTCAGCCTCACTGCCACTGACGGCCAGGTGTGCCTGCAGGTCCGCGACTTCGGACCTGGGATGAGCCCGACTGACGCCGAACGCGCCTTCGACCGCTTCTACCGGGCGGCCGGCAGCCGCGGCGGTGGCCGGACCGGTAGCGGCCTCGGGATGGCGATCGTCGCCGCCATCGCCGCCGCCCACGGCGGCACCGCCACCCTCGACAGCGCCCCCGGTGCTGGCACCACCGTCCGCATCATCCTCCCCGCCCGCACAGGGGAAGAATTGGCCGCAGGCCGGCCCGTCAACCTCCTCTGACCGGGGCCGTGGAGCGATCCCGTTTCGACCAGTGACGCCGCGTTCACCGCCTCCGCGGGTTGTCCGGTCATAGCAGGAAAACTGCGAACCCGGATGTGTCTCACATCTTGCCGGGAAAGGGTGCTCATTCTGGGCTGATGTTCTTGCCTTGCTGGCAGGGAACGCGGGCACAGCCGGTCCGCGGAAACCGTGACACCCAGCCGGCTGGCTCCCACGGTCACCCGTCGGGGCCACCTGACCATCTCCGATGTCCCGAAGGCAGGTGTCCCGTTCCCATGAACCTTCATGCTCCGGTCCGTCGAGGTCTCGCAACGGCTACCGTTGCCGGCGCGGCGCTGCTGACCATCGCGGCCTGCCAGCCTGGCACCCGGGTAGTGACCGCCGCGCCGGCGACAGCGACCGCCGAGCAGGCGACCGTCCAGCCAGCCTCAACGACACCGGTGCCGGCGGCGACGTCGGCTGCCGCGACATCCACGGATGCGGTCGGGAAGGGTGCCGGCGGGCCGGGCTCCCTGACCGTGGCCATCACCTCCCCGGTGGCGGTCTCCGGCCACGTCGACACGGTGGTGAGCTGCCAGACCGCGGACGCCCGCTACGTGGCGTCGGCCAGCGGCTCGATCCACGGCTACGCCGTCTCGGACGTCGTGCGGGTGGCCGGCTACCACGGGCCAGGGAGCTACCAGGCTTTGATGACCGTGTCGATGACCGGCCCGGATGCCCACTACGCGGTCACCGCCGTACCGGCCACCGCGCAGGTCACCGCTACTGGTGGCGACGTCTCCTTCTCGGCGACGACCACCGGCGGCCGAACGCTCGCCGGTTCGATCGGGTGGGCCTGCTCCGCCTCGTTCTGTCTTCCGCACATGGGGTTTCGATGCGTTGACCGGCCTGGTTTCTGATCAAGGTGGTCGGGTC
>NZ_CDWTMO010000162.1:0-8933 GCF_977946435.1 Frankia sp. CgKIO3
GGTTTCGGCACAGCCGGATTCGAGGATCTGTTCGGAACCCTTTTCGGGGCCCGTGGCGCGGCCGGGCCGATCCCGGGCGCCGACCAGGAAGCCGAGCTCAGCCTGACGGTCGAGGAGGCGTACCGGGGTGGTCGCCGCCGGGTCACGCTGACCGGCTCGGACGGGCCGCGTTCTTACCAGGTCAGCATCCCCGCGGGGGTGGTGGCCGGTCAGCGGATCCGGCTGGCCGGGCAGGGCGGCCGTGGCAGCGGTGACGCCCCGCCCGGCGACCTCTACCTGCAGGTACGGATCGCACTGCACCCCCGCTATCGGGTGGGCGGCCGCGATATCCAGCTGAAGCTACCGGTCACCCCGTGGGAGGCGGCGCTGGGCGCGACGGTCTCGACCAGCACTCCCGGCGGCGAGGTCAAGGTCCACGTCCCGGCGGGTTCGTCGAGTGGCCGCCGGCTGCGGCTGCGTGGCGAGGGCCTGCCGAATCCGTCGGGACGGCCGGGCGACCTCTACGCCGAGGTCAGCGTGGCAGTGCCGCCGACGCTGACCGGCCGGGAGCGGGCGCTGTTCGGAGAACTGGCGGCCACCTCGACCTTCGACCCGAGAAACTCCGACCCGAGCAAGGGATCCTGGCGATGACCATCCCATCCCCGTCGCAGCAGCGGACGGCGCCGTCGCCGATCACCCGGCCGCGTTACCCGCTGGCACCAGCCCGGAAGCTGACCGTGGAGACGGTCGCCAGCCGCGGCGGGCTGCATCCCGACCTGGTCCGCCGGTTCGTGGCGCTCGGCCTGCTGGAGGCCTCCCGCGACGCCACCGGGACGCTGTGGTTCGCTCCGGACACCACCGGCGACGATCGCGAGGATCCAACGGTTGCGGGCCGGCCTGTGCCTGAACTACGCCGCGATCGGTCTCGTCCTCGACCTGCTCGACCGCATCGACCTGCTGGAAGCCGCGCTGCGCGGTGACCAGGCCGCTCGATCTCCGACAGCCGCAAGGAGCACACCGCCGTGGACATGAACCGGCTGACTCAGAAGTCCCAGGAGGCCTTGGCCGCGGCGCAGGCCAGGGCGACCGCGCTCGGGCACACCGAGGTCGACGGCGAGCATCTGCTCCTCGCCCTGCTGCAGGCCCCGGACGGGCTGATCCCCCGGTTGATCGGGCAGACCGGCGCCGACTCCGCCGCGCTGGCCGCCGCTGTCGAAGCCGACCTGGCCCGGCGGCCGAAGGTCAGCGGGCCGGGCGCCGCCCCCGGGCGGGTGTTCCTCACCCAGCGGCTGTCCCGGCTGCTGGATGCGGCCGAGCGCGAGGCCGGGCGGCTCAGGGACGACTACGTCTCGGTGGAACACCTTCTCCTCGCGCTGGCTGAGGAGGGGTCGGCCACCGAGGCCGGGAGGCGGCTGGCGGAGCATGGGATCACCCGGGAGTCGTTCCTCGCTGCGCTCACCCAGGTACGCGGCCATCAGCGGGTCACCTCCGCGACGCCGGAAGCCACCTACGAGGCGCTGGAGAAGTACGGCCGCGACCTGGTTGCCCAGGCCCGCGACGGCACGCTGGAACCGGTCATCGGCCGCGACGCCGAGATCCGCCGCGTCATCCAGATCCTCAGCCGCAAGACGAAGAACAACCCGGTGCTGCTCGGCGACCCGGGCGTCGGCAAGACCGCGATCGTGGAGGGCCTGGCGCAGCGCATCGTCCGCCGCGACGTCCCGGAAGGACTACGCGACAAGACGATCTTCGCGTTGGACCTGGGATCCCTGGTCGCGGGCGCCAAGTACCGCGGCGAGTTCGAGGAGCGGCTCAAGGCCGTGCTGGCCGAGGTCAAGGCCGCCCAGGGCCGCATTCTGCTCTTCGTTGACGAGCTACACACCGTGATGGGAGCCGGCGCGGCCGAAGGCGCCATGGACGCCGGCAACATGCTCAAGCCGATGCTCGCCCGCGGCGAGCTGCACATGATCGGCGCAACGACGCTGGACGAGTACCGCAAGCGCGTGGAGTCCGACACCGCACTGGAACGCCGCTTCCAGCCGGTCATGGTCGACGAGCCCACCGTCGAGGACACCATCTCGATCCTGCGCGGGCTGCGGGAACGCTTCGAGATCTACCACGGAGTAAAGATCCAGGATGGCGCACTGGTCGCCGCTGCCACGATGAGCAACCGTTACATCACCGACCGATTCCTGCCGGACAAGGCGATCGACCTGGTCGACGAGGCCTGCGCCCGGCTACGCACCGAGATCGACTCGATGCCCGCCGAGCTCGACGAGATCACCCGGCAGGTCACCCGCCTGGAAATCGAGGAAGCCGCCCTGGCCAAGGAGACCGACCCGGTCAGCGAGACCCGGCTGGCCGAGCTGCGCCGGGAGCTCACCGACCTGCGCGCCGAGGCTGACGCCAAGCGCGCCCAGTGGGATGCTGAACGCCAGGCGATCCGGCGGGTTCAGCAGCTACGCGAGGAGCTCGAACGGGTGCGCCGCGAAGCCGAGGAAGCCGAACGAGCCTACGACCTGAACCGGGCCGCCGAGCTGCGCTACGGCCGGTTGGGTGAGCTGAGACGGCGACTCGCGGCCGAGGAGGACCGGCTCGCCGCCAAACAGGGCGAGCAGCGGCTGCTGCGCGAGGTCATCACCGACGAGGAGATCGCCGAGATCGTCGCGGCCTGGACCGGCATCCCGGTCTCCCGGCTGCGCGAGACCGAACGCGAGAAGCTGCTGTGCCTCGACGACACCCTGCGCCAGCGGGTCGTCGGCCAGGATGAGGCCGTCACGCTGGTCACCGACGCGATCATCCGGGCCCGCTCCGGCATCCGCGACCCCCGCCGGCCCATCGGCTCGTTCATCTTCCTCGGACCCACCGGCGTCGGCAAGACCGAGCTGGCCAGGGCCTTGGCCGCCGCCCTGTTCGACACCGAGGAGAACATGACCCGCCTCGACATGAGCGAGTACCAGGAACGGCACACGGTCAGCCGGCTCGTCGGCGCTCCCCCCGGCTACGTCGGCTACGAGGAGGGCGGCCAGCTCACCGAGGCGGTCCGACGCAAGCCCTACGCGGTGGTGCTCTTCGACGAGATCGAGAAGGCACACACCGACGTGTTCAACGTCCTGCTGCAGATCCTCGATGACGGCCGCGTCACCGACGCCCAGGGACACCGGGTTGACTTCCGCAACACCGTCATCATCATGACCTCCAACATCGGCTCCCCCTACCTGCTCGACGGCGTCGACTCCGACGGGCAGATCCGATCCGACGCGCAGGCCCGGGTGATGGCCGACCTGCGCGGGCACTTCCGCCCGGAGTTCCTCAATCGGATCGACGACATCATCCTGTTCCGGCCGCTGGGCCTACCCCAGCTCGAGCGGATCGTCGATCTCCAGTTCTCTGACCTGCGCGGACGCCTGGCCGAGCGGCGGATCACCCTCGAGCTGACCGACGCCGGCCGGCGTCTGATCGCCCGGGCGGGATATGACCCGGTCTACGGCGCCCGGCCGCTGCGCCGTTACATCTCCCACGACGTCGAAACCCGCATCGGCCGCGCGCTGCTCCGCGGCGAGGTCACCGAAGGCGGAACGGTGCGCGTCGACGCCCACGACGGCGAACTGGTCGTCAGCTGTCAGGCAACGGACGCGCGGCACGGGCTCGCCGCCTGAACCCCCGACCCCTCCAGGCCGGCCGGCCCCCTCCTGGGACCACCGGTCAGCGACGAACCGACGGCGCCACGCTAGCGCCGAGACCGGCGCCGCCCGGCCCGGCGTTCGCATCCACACCCGCGCTCGGCCCCACCCTGACGCCGAGACCCGCACCACCCGGCCCCGCGGTCGTACCCACGCCCGCGCCCGGAACCTGCGCGCCGACACCCGTGCCGCCCGGCCCGGCGGCCGCACCCACACCCGCGCTCGGCCCGACCTCGACGCCGAGACCCGCATCACCCGGCCCGGCACCCACACCCACACCCACACCCGGAACCTGCGCGCCGACACCCGTGCCGCCCGGCCCGGCGGCCGCACCCACCCCGGCGCCGGCCTCGGCCTCGGCCTGCAGGGCCTTCGCGCAGAAGGCGCCGACCTGGTCACTGCCGCCAGCGGCCGTGACCAGCGCGTTCAGGTCCGGGGAACTGAGAGCCGCGCCGGCGTCGGCCGTGTAGGTATGGCACAGCGCGAGCAGCGACGCCGAGACGGACGCACCGGCGCTCGGCGCCGAGACCCGCGGCGCGGTCACCTCGGCGGAGGGCGTAGCCACCGGGGACACGGCGGCGCTGCCACCTACACCGGGGACGGGCAGTACTCCTGTGCCAGCGGCGGCGGCGACGCCTCCGACGGCCGTGGCCGCGACCGCCACGGCGGCGACCTTCGCGGTCAGGAACTTCGCGAGCAACAACTTGAACATGGGCTCTCTCCGCGGCTGGGTGACGTGAGCGAGACGCGCCTCCCGGAAAGCGGCCACAGCCGCTTCCTCACCGTCGAGCTCGCCATCGCGGGCCGGAGCGGCCACGGCGGCGAGCAGGTCGGCAAGGGGATCCGCACCGGCCCCCGCATTGACCGGGCCGCCGCGAAGCATCCGCTCCGCGGCGCCCCGGCCGATCCGACGGGGTCGGTGTGTGCTCATCTCACGTCCTTCAGCGTCGAAGCCCTCACCGGTGTTACACCTGGCCGTGTTGCACCTGACCGGAACCCATGATCATCGCTGCGCGCCGCCACCCCGACCATGTTCACCTGGTTCACCTGCCTCCGGTCGACCAGCCCCGGTAACCCCACATTCGCCGAGCTGTTCGGCGAGCCTGCGCAGCCCTCGGTGCGCCGCGGTGCGGACCGCGCCGGCGCGCTTGCCCAGGACTCGCCCCGCGGTCTTCGCGTCCAGCCCCATGACCACTCGCAGGAGCACCGCCTCCGCCTGGTCCAACGGCAGGCCCGCGATCAGGCGCATGGCGGCCTCGGTGGACATCGCCTCCAACGCTTCGCCGGCGGTGTCATCGGGCGCGGCCATCTCCATCATCACCGTCTCGACCGGTACGTCACCGCGCGGGCGGCGAGATCGCCGGCGCAGCTGGTCGAGCGCGCGATGACGCGCGATCGTGGCTGCCCAGCCGCGAAACCCGTCGAAGTCCCCGCGGAACGACGGCAGGTCCCGGGCTATCTGCAGCCACGTCTCGGACGCGACATCCTCGGCCTCGTCACCGACGAGTACCCGCAGGTACCGCAACAGACCCGGCTGGATCGTCCGATAGAGCAGCCTGAAGGCCGCCTCGTCACCGCGGCGTGCCTCGCTCACCGCCGAAGAAAGATCCGGCTCCTCGACGGACGGCCTGCCGACCCCGGTGCGGGTTTGGTGGCCGGTCGTCGGCGTCGGCACCAGCGCCGCCGGGCCGCCAGGCGTGGAGGCCGACCCCGCCGAGGTCGACCCCGCCGAGAAAGATGATCGTCGTGGGATGCCCTCAGTGGCGACCGCATCTGCGCTCAGCTCCGCGCTCTCGCTCACCGCGCAGATGATGCGACCTCGCCCGGAACGACCGGACATGGGGGGCTTGCTTATAGCACAGCGACAACGCACTGGCACGGTCAGACTCAGCCACGCTCGAGGATAATGTTCGGGTTCCGCGGCATTCCACCCGGGCGCCGTCGGATTGATCTATGGTTGGTGCGCCAGCTGGCTAACCTGGTCGGGGGCATCTGGCCGCTTGTGTCGGGTGCGGGGGGCGGGGCGAGAGCTGTGGCTCGTTCATCGACGTCGCGGACGTCGCGGTTGGTTCTGGGATCCGCCGGTGCGCGGGTTCTCGTCGTCGGCACGGGCGGGCTCGGTGGGCCCGGCGCCGACCGGGCGGGCGAGGTCGGCGCCGTGGTAGCGCGGGCCGTGGCGGCGGTCGGCGGCGTGTTCGTGGAGCGCTGCGGGCTGGCCGAGGAAAGCCTGCGCACGGTCGTCGACCCGGCGACCCCGCTCGATCTCGGCGAGGCTCTCGCGGCGGCCGTCGAGCAGGCCACCGAGGCTCTCCTCGTCTACTACGCCGGCATCGTCCTCATCGACGCCGACGGGATGATCTACCTGGCGACGGCCGTGTCGGACAGCCGTCCCCATCGCCTGGCCTACACGGCCCTACCGTTGTCGTCAGTCCTGGCGACGATGGCGACGAGCCGGGCCGCCACCCGGCTCATCGCCGTCGATGGTCTGTGGGTGCGGACCACGGCCGCCCACTCCACCGTCCCGCCGGTGCCACCTCGCGTTCCCGGTCTTCGCGAGGATGTTGCCGGTCCTCGTGAAGATGCGGGGGGCGGCGCCGACGCGGCCGCGGCCGGCGACGGCATGGAGCTGCTCGTGCTGACCTCGCCGCTGGCCGCGCACACCGGGCAGGCGGCGCACACCGGATCGGCGGCGGGTGACGGACCGCCGCTGTCCGCCGACCTGGTCCGGCTCCTCGTCAACGGCGACCCGGACGGCCCGGTCGAGCTGAGCGTCGGGCAGGTGACCCGGCGGCTCGCCCAACGTTTCACCGCGGCCGGGAACGCAGTGCTGCATTCCGCCGCCGCCTGATCGGATGGGGTGATCCTCGCCGGCAACGCCGCGCACACCCCGCCGATCGCCGACCTGGAGCCGGCGCCGACCACCGTGCTCACCGACGGCCCCGGCCCGGTGGTGACTCCCACCCCGCGACAGCCGGCGGGGCTTCCCAGCGCACCGGACGGCGGGGTGACCACCGGTGAGGCCGCCTGCCCCTATCCCGGTCTCGCCTCGTTCGGCGCCGGCACGCAGCGCTGGTTCTTCGGGCGGGAGCGAGCGACGGCCGAGGCGCTGTCGCGGCTGGAGGAACGGCTGGACGGCGCGGGTCCGCTGGTGCTCGTCGGTGCCTCCGGCTCGGGAAAGTCGTCGCTGCTGGGCGCCGGGCTGCTCCCGGCGCTCGCCCGGGGCGCAGTGGCAGGCGCCCGCGGTTGGCCGCAGGTCCTGATGACACCCACGGATCACCCGGCCCGCGAGCTGGCCCGCACGGTGGCGCAGGCGGCCGGGCTGTCCGTGCTCGCAGCGGCACGGCTCGACGTCGTCTCGGAACCCGCCCGATTCGTCGGGGCGCTGTCGGATCTGCTTGCCCTGCGTCCGGCCGCCGGCGGGACCACCCCGCCCACCCGGCGGGTGGTGATCGTCGTTGACCAGTTCGAGGAGACGTTCACCCTGTGCGCGGACGAGGAGGAGCGCGGCGCGTTCATCCGCGCGCTGGTCGCCGCGTGCCGCGGGGACGGGGCCACCCGTCCACCGGCGGTCGTCGTCATCGGCGTCCGCGCCGACTTCTATGGCTGGTGCGCGGCCTATCCAGAGCTGGTGGACGCGCTCCAGACGGGGCAGGTCGTGGTCGGGCCGATGACCGCGGCGGAGGTACGCGACGCCATCGTGAAGCCGGCCGAGGCGGTAGGGCTCACGGTGGAGCCGGGCCTGGTCGATCTGATGCTGCACGACCTCGGCGCCGACGAGCACGGCGTCGTCGCCGACCCCGGATCGTTGCCCCTGCTCGCGCACGCGCTGCGCGCCACCTGGCGGGAACGCGAGAACGGCACCCTGACGGTGGCCGGTTACCTGCGGGCCGGGGGTCTACGGGGGGCCATCGCCCGGACGGCGGAGGAGACCTTCGGCACGCTGGACGCGGCCGGCCAGGATGCGGCCTGGCAGATCCTGCTACAGATGATCCAGTTCGGGGATGGGACGGACGACACCCGCCGCCGCGTCTCACGCACCGAGCTGCTGTCCACGTCGCCGTAGGCCCAGGACTCGCCGTCGGCCCAGGACGTCTCCGCCGTCCTCGACGCGCTGGTCGCCGCCCGACTCGTCACCGTGGACGCCGACACCGTCGAGATCTCCCACGAGGCGCTGCTGCGCTCGTGGCCGCGACTGCGCGAGTGGATCGAGGTCGATCGCGCCGCGGCAATGACCCGACAGCGGCTCACCGACGCCGCGGCCACCTGGGACGACGGCGGGCGGGACCCGTCCTACCTGTTCACCGGCAGTCGGCTGGCGACCGTCCGGGAGTGGGCGCAGGCCGGGCAGCGGCAGACGGCACTGAGCCCGGTCGCGCGGGACTTTCTGGCGGCCTCCCTCGCGGCCGAGCAGGCGGCGCAGCGGGCCGAGGCCCGGCGGACCAGGCGGCTGCACCAGCTCGTCGCCGCTCTCACGGTGCTGACCCTGATCGCCGGTGGAGCGATGGCGTTCGCCTTCCGGCAACGGGCCCAGATCGCCGGCGAGCGGGACCGGGCGCTGTCGGTGGCGATCGGCCGGCAGGCCGATCAGCTGCGCAGGTCCGACCCGCTGGCCGCCGCCCAGCTCGGCGCCGTCGCCTACCGGCTGGCGCCGACGGCGGAGGCGCGCAGCGCCGTGCTGTCGACGTTCGCGAGCGACTACGGCTTCGCCACCCGTCACCTCGGCACGCAGACCCGTCCGATCGGCGCGGTCGCCTACAGCCGGGACGGCAGGCTGGTGGCGACGGCGAGCGACGACTGGACGGTCGCCCTGTGGTCCGCGTCAGACTCCACCCGCCGCACCCCGCTCAGCACGATCAGGGGCCACCGGCTGGCGGTGAAGTCCGTGGCGTTCAGCCCGGACGGCCGGTTCGTCGCCACCGGGAGCGACGACCGGACGATCCGGCTGTGGACCATCACCGATCCCACTCACCCGGTGCTCGCGGCGACGTTACCCGGCGCCTCCGACTCGATTCACGGGCTGGCCTTCCGCCCCGACAGCCGGGTCCTTGCCACCGGCGGGTACGGATCACAGGTGCGGCTGTGGGACGTCTCCGACGTGAGCGCGATCCGGCCGGCCGGCGCGATCACCGCCCACACCGCGAACGTCCGCGCCGTCGCGTTCAGTCCCGACGGCACCGAGCTGCTGACCGGTGGCGACGACGGCCGGGCTCTGCTGTGGGACGTGCGGGACCTCGCCGCCCCGGCAGAGCTGAGCGAGCTGAAGGGCGAGGC
>NZ_CDWTMO010000163.1:0-8881 GCF_977946435.1 Frankia sp. CgKIO3
TGCGGAAGACAAGCCTAGCCGACTTCCCGGCCGCCGGCCGCCGCGTAGACTCCCACCCATGGGCCGGGTCCTTCTTGCCAAACCGCGCGGCTACTGCGCTGGTGTCGATCGAGCCGTCGTGACCGTGGAGAAAGCACTAGAGCTGTACGGTTCACCGGTCTACGTACGCAAACAAATCGTTCACAACCTTCATGTCGTGAAGACGCTGGAGGCCAAGGGTGCGATCTTCGTGGACGAAACCGACGAGGTGCCGCACGGCGCCACCGTCGTGTTTTCAGCCCATGGAGTAGCACCAACGGTGCACGAAGAGGCGGCGGCGCGCGAGCTCCGCACAATCGACGCCACGTGCCCGCTGGTCACCAAGGTGCATTCTGAAGCCAGGCGGTTCGCCCGCGAGGACTACGACATCCTCCTCATTGGCCACGAGGGCCACGAGGAGGTCGTCGGCACCACCGGGCAGGCTCCGGACCGCATCCACCTCGTGGACGGACCCGAGGACGCCGCCGGGGTGAAGGTCCGCGATCCGAAGCGGGTGGCCTTCCTCTCCCAGACCACGCTGTCCGTCGACGAGACGATGACGACGGTCGACGCGCTGCGCGAGCGCTTCCCGCACCTGCAGGGTCCACCGAGCGACGATATCTGCTACGCCACGCAGAACCGCCAGGTCGCCGTCAAGGAGATCGCCGGCGCGGTCGACCTGGTCATCGTCGTCGGCTCGCGGAACTCCTCAAACTCGGTCCGGTTGGTCGAGGTCGCGCTCGACGCCGGCGCGCCGGCCGCCTACCTCGTGGACGACTCCACCGAGGTGGACCTGAGCTGGTTCGATGGTGTCGAGACCGTCGGGGTCACCAGCGGCGCATCGGTGCCGGAGGAGCTCGTCACCGGCGTGATGGCCTGGCTCGCCGAGCGGGGCTTCACCGATGTGGAGGAGGTCACGTCCGCGGACGAGCACCTTCTCTTTGCGTTGCCGCCGGAGCTTCGCCGGGAGATGCGTACCCGCGAGCGCGCCGCCAGCTGAGCCCGGACCGCCCCTCACACCAGACTCGTCGGAGCCATCCTTCCCCGCATTGCGCCGAAGCCCCCGACGTTCCCCTATAGCCATTCTCACTGTCCCCGCATCACGCCGAAGGCCCCCGAGGCTCCCCCAGGAACCTCACCGAAGGCGAGGTAACGGAAACCCCGAACGGCGCCCTATGCCAGGGGTCCCCGCATTGCGCCGAAGGCGCCATGCGGGGGAGGCCCGACATGTCCTAAGGTCGGCCCTGGGGCCGCGTCCAGGCGGCATCTCGCCGGGACGCGGCCCCAGTGTGCGGTACAGGGCACGTGCAGTACAGGTCAAGGGCGACGAGCATCGGGAGAACGGGCGCATGAGCGAGCAGGAATACCGCATCGAGCACGACAGCATGGGTGACGTCCGGGTACCGGTCACGGCCCGGTGGCGGGCCCAGACGCAGCGGGCGGTGGAGAACTTTCCCGTCTCCGGCCAGCGGATCTCCCGCGCGCACATCGCGGCGCTCGCCCAGATCAAAGCCGCCGCCGCGACGGTGAACGCCAAGCTGGACGTGCTCGACGCGGACATCGCCGAGGCGATCGCCGATGCGGCCACGGAGGTGGCCCGTGGTGACTGGGACGACCAGTTCCCCCTGGACGTCTTCCAGACCGGCAGCGGCACCTCGTCCAACATGAACACCAACGAGGTGCTGGCCTCGCTCGCCTCCGAGCGCCTCGGCCGCCCGGTTCACCCGAACGACCACGTCAACGCCTCGCAGTCCTCGAACGACGTCTTTCCCTCATCGATCCACATCGCCGCCACCCAGGGCATCGTCGGCGACCTGATCCCGGCCCTGGAGCACCTTGCCACCGCGCTCGGTCGCAAGGAGACCGAGTTCGCCGACGTCGTGAAGTCCGGCCGGACCCATCTGATGGACGCGACCCCTGTGACACTCGGCCAGGAGTTCGGCGGGTACGCCGCCGCGGTCCGGCTCGGCGTCGAGCGCCTGCAGGTGGCACTGCCCCGGATCGGAGAGCTGCCGCTCGGTGGGACAGCCGTCGGGACCGGCATCAACACCCCGCCCGGCTTCTCCGCCGCGGTAATCGAGGAACTGTCCGCCAGCACCGGTCTTCCCCTGACTGAGGCACGCAACCACTTCGAGGCGCAGGCCTCCCGGGACGGCCTCGTCGAGGCGTCCGGCGTGCTGCGGGTGATCGCCCTCTCGCTCTACAAGATTGCCAACGACCTGCGCTGGGCCTCGTCCGGCCCACGAGCCGGGCTCGGCGAGATCCGGCTGCCCGACCTCCAGCCCGGATCCTCGATCATGCCCGGCAAGGTCAATCCGGTCATTCCCGAGGCGGTCTGTCAGGTCGTCGCCCAGGTCGTCGGCAACGACGCGGCGGTCGCGTTCGGCGGCTCAGCCGGGAGCTTCGAGCTCAATGTCATGCTGCCGGTGATCGCACGTAACCTGCTGGAGTCGATCCACATCCTGTCGACGATCAGCCGGCTGTTCGCCGACCGTTGCATCGACGGCATCGTCGCCGACGTCGAACGCTGCCGCCGCTACGCCGAGTCCTCCCCCTCCATCGTGACGCCGCTGAACAAGTACATCGGCTACGAGGAGGCCGCGAAGGTCGCCAAGATCTCGCTCGCCGAGGAGAAGACCATTCGCGAGGTCGTTCTCGAGCGCGGTTACGTTGAGGCGGGCAAACTCACCGAGGCACAGCTCGACGCCGCGCTCGACGTGCTGTCGATGACCCACCCGTAGCCGAAGCTCGTCGGGCGGCCTCTCCCCCGACCGTCGCGTCTCCCGGACACCTCCGTGACCCACGGGGGTGTCCCGTCCCGACAGCGCGACCCGACAGGCAACGACCGACGGCGCGGCGGGAGCCGTGGAAGACCCCCCAGACAGCCTCCACGACCCCCGCTAGAGGTTTAACGGGCCGGCGGCGGATTGGTTACGGGTGGCGGGTGCCTCAATTTCACCTGCCGGCACGACGGCCCGGCCCGACAGCAGGGTCCGACGGCCTGGCGGCGCAAGTCCTCGACAGGTTCCCACCAGTTGGACTCGAAAAGCTCTCAACCGGAACCACACCGGCACATATGGCGGGCATGACGGCACACCTCGGCCATCACAGACGGGTTCGCGACACCTACCTCGAGTGATAATCCGCAGGTGAAGCGACTCCCGAGAAATTTCCCAGAAGAAATGGACGTAACAAGCACGGTCAACGTGCCGACCCGACCCGTCCGGCCGGATAGCCTCGGGTTCACCGGAGACCGATAGATTGCGGGGGATGTGACGATGTTCGACTACGACGTCCTCGTCATCGGATCCGGGCCGGGCGGGCAGAAGGCCGCGATCGCAGCGGCCAAGCTCGGCCGACGGGTCGCGATCGTCGACAAACGGGAAATGATCGGTGGTGTCAGCATCAATACTGGCACGATCCCGTCCAAGACGCTGCGGGAAGCGGTCCTTTATCTGACCGGCATGTCACAGCGTGAGCTGTACGGGTCGAGCTACCGGGTAAAGGATGACATCACCGTCGGTGACCTCTCGGCGCGGACCAGACATGTCATCAGCCGCGAGATCGACGTGATTCGCAACCAGCTCAGCCGTAACCACGTCACCCTGCTGACGGGACTGGCCAGCTTCGTCGATCCGCACACCGTGAACGTGCGGGCGGGCGGCGAGGACACCGAGGACCGCCGGATCCAGGCGGAAAGAATCATTATCGCCACGGGCACCCGCCCGGCGCGGCCGGACACGGTCGACTTCGACGGACGGACTGTCGTCGACAGCGACCAGATCCTGGCCCTGGAGAAACTGCCCCGGTCGATGGTCGTCGTCGGCGCCGGTGTGATCGGTATCGAATACGCCTCGATGTTCGCCGCGCTCGGCACGAAGGTAACCGTCGTCGAGCGCCGTGACCGGATGCTCGACTTCTGCGACCTCGAAATCGTCGAGGCGTTGAAGTACCAGCTCCGCGATCTTGCGGTGACCTTCCGTTTCCGCGAGTCGGTCGTCTCCGTGGAACGCCACAACGGCGGTACCCTCACCCTGCTCGAAAGCGGGCAGAAGCTCCCGGCGGACACAGTGATGTATTCGGCCGGGCGGCAGAGGCTCACCGACATCCTCAACCTTCCGGCGGCCGGCCTTTCCGCGGACAACCGCGGCCGGATCAAGGTTGGCTCGGACTTCCGCACGGAGGTCGACCACATCTACGCGGTCGGCGACGTGATCGGATTCCCCGCTCTCGCGGCGACGTCAATGGAACAGGGACGTCTCGCGGCCTACGCCGCCTGCGGCGAGGACGTCAACGCCATGCGGGCCGAGCTGATGCCGATTGGGATCTACACGATCCCGGAGATCTCCTATGTCGGCAGCACCGAGGACGAGCTGACCGAGCAGGCCATCCCGTTCGAGGTGGGCATTGCCCGGTACCGGGAGCTGGCCCGCGGAGCCATCCTCGGTGACTCGTACGGGATGCTGAAGCTACTGGTCAGCCCGGACGACCGGCGCCTTCTCGGGGTACACGTCTTCGGTACAGGAGCCACCGAACTCGTCCACATCGGACAGACTGTGATGGGCTGCGGCGGCACCATCGACTACCTCGTCGACAGCGTCTTCAACTATCCGACGCTCGCCGAGTCCTACAAGGTCGCGGCTCTGGACGCGATGAACAAGATGCGCGCGGTCGCCCGCTTCAGCGGCTGAATAGGCTCGGCGACATCCCGGTGTTCCACCGTGGTTACACCGGCAGGTGACGCCCCAGGAGCGCCCGTGCCACTCGATCCCGCCAGTCTCGATCTGCCGATCTGCCTAACCTGCGGGATCCAGTACGGTGCGGTCCGGGGCGACTGCCCGGTGTGCGAGGACGAACGGCAGTACGTCGGCTGGGACGGTCAGCGGTGGACCTCCCGGGCACGGCTGCGGGCCGCAGGATACCGCGGGGTACTGCGCCCCGAGGGGGACCGCGTGTTCGGCGTCGGCGCCGAACCGAAGATCTCCATCGGGCAGCGGGCCCTGTTGGTCCGCACGGACGAGGGCAACATCCTCTGGGACTGCGTGCCCTTCCTCGACGACGATCTCGCGGGTCAGGTTGATGCGCTCGGCGGCATCCGCGCCATCGCCGTCAGCCACCCGCACTTCTACGGCGCCATGGTGGACTGGAGTCACGCCTTCGGCGGAGTGCCGATCTACATCCACGCCGCCGACGCCGCCTGGATCGGCCGGACCGGCGATGCGATCGTGCTCTGGTCCGGCGACACCCACCAGATCGGCCCGGGGCTGACCCTCGTCAACGGCGGTGTGCACTTCGCCGGTGGCACGGTCCTGCATTGGGCGGACGGGGAGAACGGGCGCGGTGCGCTGTTCTCCGGCGACATCCTGCAGGTGGTGCAGGACCGGCGGTGGGTGAGCTTCATGTACAGCTACCCGAACTACATCCCGGAACGGCCCGGGGCGGTCCGGCGGGCGGTCGCGCTCCTCGAACCCTTCGATTTCGAGGTCGTCTACGGCGCGTTCTGGCAGGCGATCGTCCGCGCCGGCGGTCGGGCCGCCGTGCGCCGCTCCGCCGAGCGCTATCTGCGGTTCGTGGCGGACGACACGCCCCAGGGACCGGTTCCACCCGAGTCCCGGGCTCCTTGCCCCACGACGTCATAAGCCGACGAAAGGTAAGCCGCTATTACCGGATCGGGCCGGCTAATGGCGGGCAAGCATAGGCTGATCAGGGTGAAGCTGTCCTCGTTCTGCCCGCGCTACCACCATGCCGTCGAGACCATTGGGCGGCGCTGGACCGGGGCCATCGTGCGCGCGATGCTGGCCGGCGCAACCCGGTTCTCCGAGATCACGACGGCGGTGCCCAACCTGTCCGACCGGCTCTGTTCCGTGCGGCTGAGAGAACTTGAAGCCGAAGGGATGGTCAGACGCACCGTCGTCCCGGATACGCCCGCGCGGACCGAGTACCACCTGACCGCGAAGGGAGCGGACCTCGCAGACACGGTCGCGGCCCTCTCCCTCTGGGCCGAGACCTGGCTCCCCGACCCATGCTGCTGACCCGCCCTGGCGGCCCGCCCTGCTGGCCTAGGGCTACTCGGCACCCCGGCTGGATCAGGCCCGCATGGGTCCAGTCAGCGCACCAGCCCGGCCTGCTGGAACGCCCTGGTCAGCTTCGCGCCCAGCTGGCCGGAAATCTGCTCGGGCGCCACCCACCGAACCTGCGTCGTGGCGCTCTCCCGCACCGCGAGGCTGCGGTCCTCGACGTGGAAGAGATAGGTCATGTCGTAGTGCACGTGCTCGGGTTCACCGAGGATCGGCGCGGCGTCGACGATTCCGACCTCCACGTCGAACGGGAGGATCCCGCCCGGGATCACCGCGTCGGCCTCGACACCTGCCCGGCGCGCGGCGAGCCCGAGCGCAGCGCCGAGCAGCGAGAAGTCGTCGGCATCTACATGACCGCCGGGCATCCGCCAGACCGCGGTGGACGGCTCCAGGATCTCCAGCACCCGCCAGTCCGGGGACACGATCGCGGCTCGGCACGTGACGTGGGCCGGCATCGTGCTACGGGCTGTGATGGATGGCCCGTGCAGAGCCAGCACGACCAAGGACCGCATGAGGTCCACTTCATCCGGGTTTGCCTCGATGTAGCCCAAGGCCACACCGATCACCGCGTTGTTGGTGACCGCCACGCTTAAGGAACGTACAGGCATCGGGCGCCGATCACGGCGCACTGGGACGGGACACACCGAAACTCGTGTCGCATCGACATCCTCACTTACAGTGATAAAAAAGGTAGCAGAACGGACCGAATCGGAATTCCGACAGCTAGAAAGGGGGCTTCACCCGCGAGGGGATCCACCACCAGCCGAGGAAGGCGGAAGCTGGAAGCAGTGGCACCAACACCCCAGGTAGTCGCCACCCCCATGCGACCCATCCCCTTCTTGCGATTACGGAAGGTAGTTGTTGGTACCGGAGTGCCGCCCCGCCCATCCCTTCGCGTCCAGCCCCCTCGGGGCGACCATCACCATCGATCCCGCCAAGGACTAAGCGGACAAACAGGGCAAGCAACATCCGCCGTGCGGATACCCGGCGACTAACCCCTCAAACCTCACCTATGACACAAATCCGAAAGCTCGGCCGCCCCGACGCACGATCTCGACCCCCGACCCGACGTGATGCTCAGGTGTGCTCCCCCGGGTGGCGACGCACCGACCGCACCCCCACGCAGGCCACCCCCACGCAGGCAATGACGCTGAGCCGACACCGCCACGCGGCGTGCACCGTCCGCGACTAAGGTCGACAGCATGGATCCGAAAGATCCGGGAATCAAACACCTGGACAGATCCACAGTGATGATCTACCGTCCGCCCGCGGGACCCCTGTCCCGCCGATCGGACCGAGCAGGAGGACCAGCCGTGCGGGAGAACCTCACCCTTGACGAACCACGCCGAGGGATCCGGTCCGGCCGAACCATGACGCTGCTTCCGGGGCTGGTCCTCGCGGGAATGGTCGCGCTGACCGCCGGTTGCGGGGGGTCCGACGACATCGGTGTGCCGCCCTCCGTCAGCACACCGACCCTGCCGACGTCGATCCCCACCGCGCTGCCGAGCGGGCTGCCCACCTCGCTGCCGGGGGTGGGAAGGATCGACGCCGTCAGCGGCGCGGATGCCCTGCGTGGCACGAATGTCCCCCCCGATTTCCCGGTGCCGCCCGGGGCCACCGTGAAGGTTGGCACGACCACCGGGAAGACGTCGACAGTGACGCTGGGCGGGGTGTCCAGCAACGGGGTGGCCACCTTCTACCGGCAGACCCTGCCTGGCGCCGGCTATAAGATCACAACGGATGTGGGGATTCCGGGAGTCGCCAGAGCCATCCAGTTCAACGGGCACGGCGTCAACGGGAGTATCGGGGCCGCGGGGGTCGGTAACACCGACGGCGTCGCCGTGGTATTCACCAAGCAGTAGCCCCCCGGGGGATCGCGGCCGGGCTCACCCGGACACGACCGGCCGCTGCGGAAGACCGAACTGCGAGCGATCGAGCTGCGGAAGATCGAAATGCCGGCGGATCTCCGCCTGCACCTCGCGCGGCGGGTGCCTGGCGTCCACGACGGCCACGAACTCCTTGCGTTGGAAGATCTCCATGACCGGTCGGGTCTTCTCGTGGTACTCCCGCAGGCGGACGGCCAGCGCCTGCGGGTTGTCGTCGGCCCGGGTCAGCAGCGGCGCTCCGCACACGTCGCAGGTGTCCGGCACCTGCGGCCTACTGGCGATCAGGTTGTAGTCCAGGCCGCACCGCGAGCAGAACCGGCGGGCGAGCACCCGCCGGTAGACCTCGTCGTCGGGGAGGTCGAGGTAGATGACCCCGTCGATGTCGTAGCTCTCCAGGAAGAACTCGGCCTGCCGTGCGTTGCGCGGGAACCCGTCGATGATGAACCCATAGTTCCAGTCGTGCTCGGCCAGCCGGGAGCGCACCACTGACTCGACGAGATCGTCCCCGACCAGGTGACCGGCCGCCACGATGCGTTTGACCTGGGCACCGAGTTTGGTGTGATTCTGCACGTTCCAGCGGAAGACGTCGCCGACGCTGATGTGGACCAGGTCGAAGTCCCGAGCCATCATCGTTGCCTGGGTTCCCTTGCCGCTGCCCTGCACGCCCATGATGACGAACTTGCGCACGCCGACTCCCGCTCGTTCCTCCGCCCCCAGCTGTCCCACCGGCCTCTCCGTCGCGACGTTATCCGCCATGGAGATCACTAGGGGTTTCCGCGGCCCAGCGGTGGCGGGTACGTCATGACACCCGCACGGCCGACCGGCGGGCTGTCCGCAGCCCAACCCGGACCGATGCACGGCGACAATGCCGTAAAGAGCAGGATGTCAGGATGTGTGGGG
>NZ_CDWTMO010000164.1:0-8687 GCF_977946435.1 Frankia sp. CgKIO3
GTACCCCCCCGGCCAGTACCCCCCCGGCCAGCCGGCAGCCCGCCATCGGCGCGTCGCTGCTGGCCATCGGGGAACAGGGAATCGGCCGTCTCGCGGTGGCGGCACGGCGACGCCTCACCCTGCTGTACGAGGCCAGTATGCACATCGGGACCACCCTCGACGTGACCCGGACCGCCGAGGAACTGGCCCAGGCAGCCGTGCCCGAACTCGCCGACGTCGTCACGGTGGACCTGGCGGAGTCTGTCCTGCGGGGCGAGGATTCGCTGCATCCGACCGCACTGCTGCGTCCGAACGCACTGCTGCGCCGCGCCGCCCTGCACGGCATCCAGGAAGGCCTCGCCCTCTACCCGGCCGGTCACCAGATCAGCTTCCTGCCCTCCACGCCGCAGGCCCGGTGCCTGGCCAGCGGGCGGGCGGTGCTTGATGCCGACCTGCACGCCGCTCCCGGCTGGCAGGCCCAGGACCCCGAACGCGTCGAGCGACTCCTCGCGCAGGGGATCCACTCGCTCATCACGGTTCCCCTGTCCACCCGCGACGTAATGTTCGGGGTGGCCAGTTTCTACCGCTCCCGGCAACCAGAGCCCTACGAGGACGACGACTTGGCCCTGGCCGAGGAGTTGGCCGCCCGCGCGGCGCTGTGCCTGGACAACGCCCACCGCTACACCCGCGAACGACAGCTGCACCACCAGGCCCTGCACGATCCGCTGACCGACCTGGCGAACCGCACGCTGTTGACGGCCCGACTGCAACGCGGACTTGCCCGGCGCCTCCACGATAATACGCAGGACAATACGCAGCTTGCACTACTGTTCTGCGACCTCGACGACTTCAAGAGCGTCAACGACAGATTCGGGCACGCGGCCGGCGACGACCTGCTTCGCGTAACCGCGGATCGGCTGACGAGTTGCGCCCGTACCACCGACACGGTTGCCCGCATCAGCGGCGACGAGTTCGCGGTCCTACTGGAAGGTGGCTGCGTCGACCCCGAGTCCATCGGGCGGCGGATCCTGGAAACACTCCGCGTACCCTTGGTACTCGCCGGAACGGTTCATACAATCCAGGCCAGCATTGGGCTGGTCGTTGTCGACCCCGGCACTCAGGCCACTGCGGAAAGCGTGCTGAAACAGGCAGACTCCGCCATGTATGCCGCAAAACGGCGGGGTAAAGGCACCCTGGTGGTGTACCGGCCGGAGCTGTGCCCCGCCAGCGCCGAGGATGCCCTGCGCACCAGCCTCACCCACGCCGTACGCGGCGAGGATGGCGGCGGTACCCTCGACGTCAGCTATCAGCCGATCATCGAGCTCCACACCGGTCGGACCGTCGGTGTCGAGGCGGCGCTTCGGTGGGACGACCCGTCCTCCCGACCCGCTCCCCACCACCGTCTCATCCCCACCGCCCAGCAGACCGGGCTGGCCCCCGCACTGGAGCACATCCTGCTCGACCGGGCCTGCCGTGACCTCGGCCGCTACCGAAGCACGGGCCATCCGGAGGTGGCCCTCCACATCCCCGTCTCGATCATCGATGCCGCTGACGCCTGGTTCACGACCGAGGTGATCAGTGCCCTGACCGTCCACCACCTGCCACCCGATGCTCTCGTGCTCCGCGTCGTCGGCGCGACGCACCACACCGATCAGGCCGCCCTGCGGGCGCTGCGCGGACTGGCCGCACGAGGCATCAGGCTCGCGATCATCTGTCCCAGCGCCGAGGACCTCTCGTTCGATCCCCTTCTGCCACTCCCCGTCCAGATCATCGTGCTCGACGCCACCGCCACCCGGCAGCTGACCGAATCGCTGACCGACGGCCGCACCCCCGGGGAAGAAGAAAACGACGGCACGTTGCGCACGGCGTTCCTCGCCACCATCCGCGGGCTGGGCATCTCACTGCTGGGCACCGGCATCACCGACGCGAAGCAGGCCGCCACCCTCGCGCACAGCGGCTGCGACCTCGGCCAGGGCAGCCTTTTCGGCGGACCCGCACCGCTCGCCGACATCCCCGGCAGGTATCCGGCATGAGGTAGCTGCCATGTCTCCAGTGCGTGGCACTGGCCCCCAACTCTCCAGTGCGTGGCACTGAAAATGCCTTGACCTGATGTTGGGTTGACGTCGTAGGGTCGCAACACGTTTGCAATGTGGTTACCCACCGTTGTCGCGATCTACCGGTTCGACCACCAGCCGCCACCGAGAGGGACCGTATGCTGATCCGACTTCTGCGGGCTCACCTCGGCCCCTACGGCCGGCCGATCTCGCTACTGGTCCTTCTGCAGCTGGTGGCGACGATCGCCATGCTCTACCTCCCCACCCTCAACGCTGACATCATTGATCGTGGAGTGGTCATCGGCGACACCGGCTACATCATGCGTATCGGTGGACTCATGCTCGGTGTCAGCGTCGTGCAGATCGTCTGCGCCGGCGCCGCCGTCTTCTTCGGAGCCCGGACGGCGATGGCGCTCGGTCGGGATATCCGGGCGTCGGTGTTCGACCGGGTCCAGTCATTCTCAGCGCGGGAGGTCGGCCGCTTCGGTGCGTCCTCACTGATCACCCGGGCCACGAACGACGTGCAGCAGGTGCAGATGCTGATGTTGATGAGCTTCACGCTCATGGTCTCCGCGCCGATCATGTGCCTGGGCGGCATCATCCTGGCGGTCAATCAGGACGCCGGGCTCTCGCTCCTGCTCGTCGCGATCACTCCGGTCCTCGCGGTGATCATCAGCTTGATCGTGCGACGGATGCGGCCGCTGGGCCGGGCGATGCAGGAGCGCCTGGACACCGTCAATCGGATCCTGCGGGAGCAGATCACCGGACTCCGGGTGATCCGCGCTTTTGTCCAGGACGATTATGAGCGGCGCCGGTTCGCGGTGGCTGACGCCGAACTGACCGACGTCTCGTTGCGGTTCGGTCGACTCATGGCGTTGATGTTCCCGCTCGTGCTCACCGTGGTCAACTTCTCGAGCGTGGCCGTGCTGTGGTTCGGTGCTCACCGTATCGACGCCGGCCAGATGCAGATCGGCGCGCTGACGGCCTTCCTCAGCTACCTGATGCAGATCCTGATGTCGGTGATGATGGCCACCTTCATGTTTATGATGATTCCCCGCGCCGAGGTGTGCGCGGAGCGCATCCAGGAGGTGCTCGAGACCGACTCCACGGTCCTGCCACCGCAGAACCCGGTGCGGGAGTTGCGCCGCCACGGTGACCTGGAACTGCGGGGCGTTGGGTTCCACTACCCGGGAGCGGAGGCGCCGGTCCTGCGCGGAATCAGCCTGTGCGCCCGGCCGGGTCAGACCACAGCCATCATTGGCAGCACCGGTAGCGGCAAGACGACGCTGCTCGGTCTGGTCCCGCGGCTGGCCGACGCCACCGAGGGTGCCGTCCTCGTCGACGGCGTCGACGTCCGCGATCTCGACCCGGCGCTGCTCGCCCGGACCGTCGGCCTGGTTCCACAGAAGCCGTATCTGTTCTCCGGCACCGTCGCGACCAATCTGCGTTACGGAAATCCGGACGCCACCGAAGACGAACTGTGGCGCGCGCTGGAGATTGCGCAGGCGAAGGACTTCGTCGAAGCCATGCCGGACGGTCTCGGCACCGCGATCGCCCAGGGTGGCACGAACGTCTCCGGCGGCCAGCGCCAACGGCTCTCCATCGCCCGCGTGTTCGTTCACCGCCCGGAGATCTACCTGTTCGACGACTCCTTCTCGGCCCTCGACTACGCCACCGACGCCCGTCTGCGCAGGGCGCTCGCCCACGAGACCTCCGCCGCGACCGTGGTGATCGTTGCTCAGCGGGTCGCCACCATCCGGGATGCGGATCAGATCATCGTGCTGGACCACGGTGAGGTGGTCGGCGTCGGCACCCACCAGCAGTTGATGGCCGACAACACCACGTACCGCGAGATTGTGCTCTCCCAGCTCACCGAGGAAGAGGCGGCATGAGCAGCCCGGTACCGGTACCGCGCCGCGGCCCGGCTCCGACGGCCGGGCCCGCTCGGTTCTTCATAGGCCCGGGCGCGACGGAGAAGTCGATGGACTTCGCCGCCTCGAGCCGCCGACTGCTCGGACTGCTGCGACCGCAGCGTCACCTGATGATCGCCGTCGTGGTCCTGGCGACGTTGAGTATCGGTCTGAGCGTGATCGGTCCTCGCCTGCTCGGCCACGCCACCGACCTGGTGTTCGCGGGGATCTTCAGTCGGCGGCTGCCCGCTGGCAGCACGAAGGAGCAGGCGGTCGCGCAGCTGCGTGCCACCGGCCACGGCACCCAGGCGGACCTGCTCGCCTCGCTCGACGTGACCCCCGGTCATGGCCTGGACTTCGATGCCATCGGTGTCGTGCTGCTGGGGGTCGTGCTCGTCTACGCGGTGTCCGGGCTGTGCGGTGTGCTCCAGGCCCGGCTGGCGAACCTGGCCCTGCAGAGAGTGATCAGTGATCTGCGCCGCGACGTCCAGGCGAAGATCTCGCGGTTGCCCATCCGTTACTTCGACGGTCAGCCGCGAGGCGAGGTGCTCAGCCGGGTCACCAACGACATCGACAACTTCGGGCAGAGCCTGCAGCAGAGCATGTCGCAGATCGTCGTGTCGACGCTGACGATCGTGGGCGTGCTGTCGATGATGCTCTGGATCTCCTGGATCCTCGCCCTGATCGCGCTGGTCACGGTGCCAGTGTCGATCATGGTGGCGACCCGGGTCGGCAAGCTGGCTCAGCCCCAGTTCGTCGCTCAGTGGCGGATCACCGGTGGTCTCAACGCCCATATCGAGGAGATGTACACCGGGCACACGCTCGTGCGGGCGTTCGGCCGGCAGGAGGAATCCGCGGAGATCTTTCGTGAGCAGAACGAGCGGCTCTACGCCGCCAGTTGGCGCGCGCAGTTCATCTCCGGTCTCATGCAGCCCTCGATGTTGTTCATCGGAAACCTGAACTACGTGCTGGTAGCGGTGATCGGCGGCCTGCGGGTCGCGTCCGGCTCGCTGTCGATCGGTGACGTCCAGGCGTTCATCCAATACTCTCGGCAGTTCAGCCAGCCGTTGTCCCAGGTTGCCAGCATGGCGAACCTGGTGCAGTCCGGGGTGGCCTCCGCGGAGCGGGTGTTCGACCTGCTCGACACCGTCGAGCAGGAACCCGACCGGGCGGTTCCGGCGCATCCGGAGCGGCTTCGTGGCCGGGTGGCCTTCGAACACGTCTCCTTCCGCTACGAACCG
This sequence comes from Frankia sp. CgKIO3, assembly GCF_977946435.1. NCBI lineage: Bacteria > Bacillati > Actinomycetota > Actinomycetes > Frankiales > Frankiaceae > Frankia > Frankia sp. CgKIO3. Next base: position 5,185 of record NZ_CDWTMO010000164.1, read on the forward strand.
AACAAGCCGTTGATCGAGGACCTGTCACTCGTCGCGGAACCTGGTCACACCGTCGCGGTCGTCGGGCCGACCGGTGCCGGCAAGACCACTCTGATCAACCTGCTGATGCGCTTCTACGAGGTCACCGGCGGACGGATCACCTTGGACGGGGTCGATGTCGCGGCGATGTCCCGGGATGAACTGCGGGCCAGCATCGGCATGGTCCTGCAGGACACCTGGCTGTTCGGCGGAACGATCGCGGAGAACATCGCCTACGGTGCGGAGGGCGCCACCCAGGAGCAGATCGTGGCGGCGGCCCGCGCCGCGCACGTCGACCGGTTCATCCGCACCCTTCCCGCGGGTTACGACACCGTGCTCGACGACGAGGGGGTCGGCGTGAGCGGCGGGGAGAAGCAGCTGATCACCATCGCCCGTGCCTTCCTCGTGGAACCTCTGATCCTGGTTCTCGACGAGGCGACGAGCTCGGTGGACACCCGTACCGAGGTCCTCATCCAACGGGCGATGTCGACCCTGCGGGCGGGCCGGACCGCGTTCGTCATCGCGCATCGACTGTCGACCATCCGGGACGCGGACACCATTCTTGTGATGGAGAACGGAGCCATCGTCGAACAGGGCACCCACACCGAACTCCTGGCCGCTGGCGGCCTGTACTCCCGGCTGTACCAGTCCCAGTTCGCCCAGGCCGTCGTCGAGATCTGACCGTCGAGGTCTGACGCGAGCGGTTGCGCTACCAGCCTGTGCGTGTGACAGCGGGGATGAGCGCGAGCCGGACGGCTCGTTAGGTGAACTCTGACAAGAAAGCGGATCGGGATCGCTCCGGTCGACCCTGAGCGGTTAGCATGCCGTGCCTTCCCGGGATGCAACAGTGCCGATGGTCGGTGAACGGTGCCGATGGCCGGTGCGGGCTCTTTCGGCGATGATGTCGGTGGAGGTGGGGGATGGCGAAGGATGAACCGGCGGACCCGCGGCTGCCACGAGGGCCCTCCTGGGCTGCGCAGGTCGGCCCGGGGCGGGCTGAGGACATCGCCGAGAGACTGGCCGCGGAGGAGTCCACCGAGACGACCCTCGAAGCATCCGGCCGGTGGCCGTCGGCCCAGCCGCCTCCCGGGCTCTACCCGCCGCCGCAGTCCGCGGGGTCAGCCTGGGGCACGGGCGAGCTTCCGATCGCGACGCCCGTGTACGGCGGCCCACCGCTCCAACCGCTCCCGCCGCCCCAGCCCGACCGGGATCAGTGGTTTTCCGGGCCTCGGCGGGGTTGGCTGCGTCGCCTGTTCCGAAGGTGACGGATCCGAGATGACCGGGTTCGTTCCCGTGGCACGTGCTCAGGCGCCCGGTCCGCCCGGTCCACCCGGTTCTCTCCGGTCGAGGAGGACGGCGCCGCGCCGGACGTACGCCGTCTGGGAGCTGACCCTGGCGTGCAATCTCGCCTGCGGGCACTGCGGCTCGCGCGCCGGTGACCGGCGGCCCGCGGAGCTGACGACCGAGCAGGCGCTCGACGTCGTGGCGCAGCTCGCGGCGGTCGGCGTGGACGAAGTCACGCTCATCGGCGGTGAGGCGTTCCTGCGCCGCGACTGGTTGACGATCGCGGCCGAGATCACCCGCCGGGGCATGGGATGCACGGTCACGACGGGTGGATACCGGATGAGCGCGGCCATGGCGCGCGGACTGCGCACGGCGGGTGTCGAACAGTGCTCGGTGTCGGTGGACGGGATGGCCGCCACCCACGATCGCTTACGCGGCCGGAAGGGCTCGTGGCAGTCGTGTTTCACGACGATGGAATGGCTGCGCGCCGCCGACGTCGAGGCTACCTGCAACACCCAGATCAATCGTCTGACCGCATCCGAACTGCCCGAGCTGTACCGGCGGCTGCGGGCCGCGGGCGTCGTCGCCTGGCAGTGGCAGCTGACCGTTCCGATGGGCAACGCGGCCGACCACGCCGAGCTCCTGCTCCAGCCGGTCGAGCTGCTCGAGGTGTTCCCGATGCTTGCCCGGATCGCGCGTCGCGCCCGCCGGGACGGCATCCGCGTCCATGCCGGCAACAACGTCGGCTACTACGGCCCTTACGAAAGGCTGCTGCGCTCTCCCGAGGGGTCGGCCTTCTGGGCGGGATGCCAGGCCGGGTTGTCCACGCTCGGCATCGAGGCGGACGGCACGATCAAGGGTTGCCCCTCGTTGCCGACCCGGGACTACGCTGGGGCAACATCCGCGACCGCAGCCTCACCGATCTGCTGCGTGACGCTCCCGAGCTGGCGGTCAACATGGCGGCGGGGACGCCGGCCGCGGTCGAGAACCTGTGGGGCTTCTGCCGCGGCTGTGCGTACGCGGACGTCTGCCGCGGCGGCTGCACCTGGACCGCCCACACTTTCTTCGGCCGCGCCGGCAACAATCCCTACTGCCATAACCGGGCGCTGACACATCAGCGCGCCGGGGTGCGGGAACGGCTGGTCCAGGTCGCCCCGGCGCCGGGGGAGCCATTTGACCATGGACTTTTCTCCGTCGTCCAGGAAGACCTGGACGCGCCCTGGTCCCTGACCGACCGGCCCCGCCTTACGGCCGAGGAGATCCACTGGCCCCGTGACTGGATCGACTGACGGTTCCTCGCCGTCTCGGGAGGTGCCCAACCGGGGAGGTGCGCCAGGTCTGGGATCCGCCCCGGTCGAGGCTGGCCGAGGTCCGGGCCGGCTCGGGTCCGGGGGCGCCGGGTCAGGACCTGCGCCAAGTGGAGATGTGGACGGTGCTGGCGGCGGTGAAGGGCGCACTATCCCAGCCACCGTACCGGTCGACCAGTGCCAGGCCGGCGAGCCGAGCCATGAGATCGAGCTCGGCGGGCCAGGCGTGGCGCAACTCCACCGGAGATAGGTGTCGATGCCGTGGTCGGTGATGGCGATGTGGCGGCTATGGATCCGCTGGGTGGAGCGGTCGAGTATCGCGGTGTTCAACCGGGTCTCGTCGTCGGCGGTCGTGGTGACCCGGAGGTCCTGCCCGCGGTCGAACAGGGAGAGTTCCGGTACGAACGCCTCCAGGATGAACACCCCGCCGGGCCGCAGGCGGGCGGCGGCCGAGGCGAAACACCGTTCCTGGTCAGCCTGGGTCAGCAGGGCGAAGAACGTGCTGAACACGACGTAGACGAGGCTGAACGAACCTCCTGGAACGTCGATGTCGGCGAAATCCCCGATCGTCACCGGCAGTTCCGCGCCGCCGGGTTTCGCCCGCAGCCGCCCAACCATGCGCTCGGAGGCGTCGATCCCGGCTACCGGAATTCCACGCGCCGCCAGCGGCAGGGCGATTCGCCCGGTCCCGATTCCGAGTTCCAGTACCGGCCCGTCGCCGGCCCGTTCCGCGGGGAAGTCGACGACCGCGCCGATCTCATCGACTCGGGAACCCACGAGATGCCACCGGTCGTAGACATCTGCGATCCGGTCGCCGTACTCGGCCGGATCCTCTTTTCCGGGTTTCGTCACCATGCCGACATCGTGACAGTTACCCGGCCAGCCTCAATGCCG
>NZ_CDWTMO010000165.1:0-8652 GCF_977946435.1 Frankia sp. CgKIO3
CGTCGGGGACAACATCCCTCCGGCCGCGTGATGGTCGTCCGCCCCGGTGGAGGGCGTCGCATCCCGCACGTACTGGATGGTCATGGCCCCTCCAGGGGGTCGCGTGGCAGGTCTGGCGGGTCGGGACACGGCGGTCGACGCTCGTCGCACCGCGTCGGACGGTCGGACGGGTGACGCCGGCGGTGTGGACAGATGAACGCCGACGCCCGATGGCTCCGAACATCATCGTCGCCGTCGGCGAGCATCCTCGCGACCGCCAGAGGTTGCCTACCCGGGGGCCCTTCGGACCATTCGTGGTGGACGTCCGACCCGACCCGGGCCACACCCGCCAGCGGGTCACCGGATCCGCTGCGCCCGCCCGGTCACCGCACGGTCGGCCGGTACCGCACGGTCTAGCCGGCCAGCTCGGGAACCCCGGTCACCGCGGCCAGCTCGGCCAGCGTGTCCGCGACGCTGCGGTGATGGATCGCCCCGTCCAGCCGTGCCGACGCGCCGCCTCGCAGTTCGCGGCGGCGTCGTCGATGAGGACGCAGCCCGGACCGGGCTGGCCGAACGTGCGTTCGGCGAGGTCGTAGATGGCCGGATCGGGCTTGCCGATCCCGATCTCATGGGAGTTGATGATTGACTCGAAGACCGACCAGTCGGGCAGCAGCGCGCGGCGCAGCGGCTCCCACTCGGCCACGCTGTTGGTCAGCAGTCCCACCCGCAGACCGGCGGCGCAGGCGCGCAGCAGCCCGTCGACCATCGCCGACTCCAGGGTGCGACCGGCATACCAGTGGTCCCCGAACCGGGACAGGTCGATGCGTGGCGGGTGGGCGGGCCCGAGGGCGTCCGTGACGAGGATCCCCCAGTCGTGCTGGCTGACCATGCCCCGTTCGAGGGGGCCCAACGTGCGCAGGCCCCACGTCGCCGCCACCTGGTCGAATGCCCGGCGCAGCTCGTGGGCGGGCACGCCCGCGGCAGCGACCAGGTCGCGGAACGCCACAGCGATCGACGACGTCAGCACTCCGCCGAAATCGCATCAGATCGCCCACGGCGCCGCGCCGCCGGCCCGGAACAGGGCCTCCCCCACGGGGGCGGGGCCTCCTGCGGGCAGCGGTTCGGTCATGCCGGCTCGTCGACGACGGCGAGGTCGTCGACGAGATCGTCAGCGTCATCGACGTCATCGACGCGCTGCCCACTGGCCGGGTCGAACAGGTGCAGTCGGCGCGCGGGCACCCGGACCCGCAGCGGTGTGCCGACGGCCGGGACGCCGGCCCGGGCCGGGACGGGACGGTCACCGCCCACCGGGCCGGGACGGCCTCGCCCGGGTTCTCGTCCCACTCTCCGGTCTCCCCCGCCGCAGCGGCCCCGCTCACGCAGTGGACGACGACCACGTCCCCGGTGAACTCGACCACGTCGACCAGGCCCTCCATGACCAGGCCGTCACCGGCCAGGCCCGTACCGGCCACGCCGCCCGCTGCCGCGGCCCGGTCGGGCTCGGCCTCGATGACGCCGTCCCCCGGCCGCCAGCCAAGCCACACCCGGGGCAGCGCCAGCGGTCCGGCCAGCCGCGCGGACAGCCCCGGTGCCGCGAGCGCCCCACCGCCGTTCGCCACCTCCAGGTGCAGGTTCATCGCCGGACTGCCGACGAACGCGGCGACGAAGAGGTCAGCCGGCCGGCGGTAGACCTGCTCGGGCGTGCCGGCCTGCGCCACCCGCCCGCCGTTCATGACCACCAGATGGGTGCCCATGGACAGCGCCTCGAGCTGATCGTGGGTGACGAGGACGACGGTGTTGCCCAGCTCGCGGTGCAGGCGCACGAGTTCGGCCCGGGCCTGCTGGCGTAGCTGGGCGTCGAGCAGGAGCACACTCGGGCGGCGCACGATCGCGCGGGCAAGGCCGACGCGCTGGCGCTCGCCACCGGAGAGCTGCCCGGGCCGGCGGTGACGCAGGTCGGCGAGCCCCAGCAGGACGCAGGCCTCGGTGACCCGGCGGGAGATCTCGCTACGGCTCGGGCCCGCCCCGCCCGCCCCCCGGCGCAGAAACCCGAGGCGGCCGCGGTTGTGCTTCGCCTCGAGCCGCAGGCTGAAGGCGATGTTCTGCTCGACGGTGAGATGCGGGTAGAGGGCGAAGTCCTGGAAGACCATCGAGACCCCGCGCGCGCCCGGTGGCGTCGCCGTGACGTCCACCCCGTTGATCGTCAACCGGCCCTCGTCGGGGGTTTCCAGCCCGGTGATGACCCGCAGCGCGGTCGACTTCCCGTATCCCGACGGCCCGACGATCACGGTGAAGGACCGGTGCGGCAGATGCAGGTCGGCGACGTCGAGCGCGGGCTGCCCGGTGCCGCCGTACCGGCGCATGATCCCACGGAAGTGCACCCCCCCGCTGGGGGCGGGGAGCTCCGGCGGTGGCGCCTCGCCGAGGATCGGCCGGCTGGTCACGGTGGTGTCGGTCATCCGGTGCTCATCTCAGGCCAGCTTGGAGGAAAGCGTCGGTGATGCGGCGGGAGGCGAAGAGGTAGACGATGATCACCGGGATCGAGGCGAGCATGGCCCCGGCGAGCAGCAGGCCGTACTCCGGGCCCTCCTGGGTCTCGAACATCTGCAGGCCCGGCTGGATGGTCGTCGTGTCCGCGTGGGGCGCGACGAGGGTGGGCCAGAGATACTCGTTCCACGTCGTGATGAACACGACGATGGCCACCGCCGCGAGCGCGGGGCGCAGCAGCGGCAGGACGATATGGCGCAGCGTCTCGGCGTGGCTAGCGCCGTCGAGGGTCGCGGCGTCGAGCAGGGTCGGCGGGATGCCGCGGATGTGCTCGCGCAGCAGCAGCACCGCCAGCGAGCAGGTGGCCAGCTGCGGCACGATCAGCCCGGCGAAGGTGTTGCGCCAGCCCAGCCGGGCGACCAGCAGGAACTGCGGGATCATCAGGGCCTGCGGCGGGACGACGAGGGCGATGAGCACCAGCGCGGAGACGAGCCGCTGCCCGGCGTGGGAGAAACGGACGAACGACCAGGCGGCGAGCACCCCGGCGACGAGGTGCAGGACGGTCACGCCCGTCGCCATGACGAAGGTGTTCAGCAGCAGCCGGCCGATGGGGAACCCGTCGATGGCGTTGCGGTAGTTGCTCAGGCTGGCCGGGATGGGCAGCGGGCTGGCGCCGTAGATGTCCACGGGCGGCTTGAACGAGGTGGTCAGAGCCCACAGCATCGGGAAGAGCATCGCGACGACCGCCATGGCGAGTACCACGTGCCGGCCGGCGGCGCGGGCGGCCCGGACGTCAGAGCGCGGCACGGCGCCTCCTGGTCAGTGCGGTCAGCGGGGCGGCGAGGGCGGCCGCGAGCCGGGTGGTCGGCCGGTCCCGGCCCGGGGCGCCGAGCGTGCCGGCGGCGCGGCGGGCCAGCGTCGACAGGCCGAACAGGGCGCACAGCACCACCACGATCGTCAGCGCCGCCGCCGCGCCCGTCCCGGCGTCGAAGTAGGTGAACCCGTAAGTGTTCAGACGGTAGTAGACGTTGTCGGTGGTGTTGTCGGGGCCGCCCTGGGTGAGCACAGCGATGTTGTTGAACGTCCACTGCCCGGCGAACACCGCGCACAGGAACGACAGCAGGATCGTGGTGCCACGCAGTTGGGGGACCACCAGACGGCGGGTGATCTCCCATTCGGTGGCGCCGTCGACGCGGGCGGCATCGAGGCAGCGCCGGTCGATCGCGGCCAGTGCCGCGCCATAGAGCAGCATGTTGAGCGCGACGAACCGGGCCGCGGTGATGAGCGAGATGGCGGCGAGGGCGGTCGAGGGGTCACCGAGCCAGTCCCGCTCGCCCAGGCCCAGCCCGCCGGTGACGACGTTGACGATGCCACCGAGCGGGTCGAGGACGAACCGCCAGGACAGCGTGTTCGCGACGGGGGCGAGCATCACCGGCAGGAACAGCAGGGCCCGGTAGATGTCGCTGGTCCGACCGGGCCGCTTCCACAGCATGATCGCCAGTGCCATCGGGACGATCGTCGCGAAGGGCAGCATCACCAGGACGTAGAGGCCGGTGCGGCTCAGCGCCCGGGGGAACTCTTCGCCCTCGAACAGGCCGCGGAAGTTGGCAAGCCCCACGAAGTCCCGGTCGGGTTTGATCAGGTCCCAGTTCGTCAGGCTTAGGTACGCCTCGAAGACCAGCGGCCCGTAGACGAAGACCGCCAGCGACACCAGCACCGGCGCTTGGTAGAGCCACGGTACGGCGCGGCGCGCCACCGTGGCCGGGAGGGCCCCGCGCGGACGTGCCACGCGGGGCCAGGTGCCGATTATCAGGAGGAGAGTGCGCGGATCTTCTCGGCGGCCTTGCTCAGGGTCGCCTGAGGATCGGCCCCGCGCAGGACGATCGGTTCGACGGCCTCGTCCTGCAGCACGACGACGGCCTGGTTGGCCTTCGCCCCGCGGAACGAGGTGTAGGGGGTGACGGTGTCGAGCTGGTCGAGGGCCGGTTCCAGCAGCTTCACGATCGGGGTGTCGGCGAGCTTCGTCGCCACGCTCTGCCGCAGCGGCAGGTAGCCGATCTTCGAGGTGATGATCTCGAAGCCCTCGTGGGAGGTGAGGAACTTGATGAACTCCCAGGCGGCGCGCTGCTTGGCCGGGTCCTTGGCCAGCACCGCGAGCCCGGCGCCGGAGTAGGTCGGGCGGGCGGGTTTGGTGCCGAAGGACGGCAGGCCCGCGGTGCGCAGCTCGAACTTGCCCGTCGCCGCCTTCTGGGCGCTGGCGAGCAGCGCCGTGCTGGTGACGAACATGCCAAGGTCACCCTTGGTGAACGCGGCCAGGGCCGCTTCGGCCTTGACCCCGGGCTGGGCACCCGAGGCGGTCAGGTCGGCGATCGTGGCCAGCGCCTCGACGGCCGGCTGCTTGTCGAGGGTGACCGCGCCGGAGGAATCGACCAGCGACCCACCGTTAGAATTCACCACCGACTGGGTCAGGTAGTCCGACTTCCCGCTGTCGACGACGCTGATGTAGACGCCCTCCTTACCGGTCGCCTTGATCTTCAAAGCGGCGGCCTTGACGTCGGCGAGGGTTGTCGGCGGCTGCTGCGGGTCCAGGCCGGCGGCGCGGAACAGGTCGGCGTTGTAGTACATGACCGGGATCGACATCGTGTACGGCATCGCCGCGACGACGCCGTTGGTGGAGACGGCCGACAGGATGTTCTTCGAGATGCCGGCGGTGGCCGGCTCCCACTCGCTGCCGGCGACCTTCTGGACCGGGGTGATCGGCAGGGCTTCGACCGCCTCGGCCATCTTGCTCCAGCCGATCTGGGCGACGTCGGGCGGATCACCGGCGGCGGTGTCGGTGCGCAGCCGAGTGAGGACGTCCTTCACCGCGACACCCTGCGGCTTGACCGTGATCTTCGGGTACGCCTTGGCGAAGGCGTCGAGCAGTGCCTGGGTTCCCGTACCGCCGAGACCCGGGGTGCCGTAGTTGTAGGACAGGAAGGTAATGGTCGCCGGGGTGTCACCCTGCGGTGTCGCGGCCGGGGTACCGGAGGCGGTGTCGCTGTCCGAGCCGCAGGCCGCCACGGCGAGCAGGCCGACCGCGGCGGACAACGCCGTGACGACCAGCCGGGCCCGGTGCCGCCGCGGACGGCGGCCCGGGCGATCCTGTCCTGCGTCCCGCTCTTGTCCTGTGTCCCGTTCATGTCCAGCAGCATCGTCGTGCCGGGAAACGGCTGTCACACCAGTCGCCTTTCACGCGTCGGAGCAGTTGCGTCACCCGAGGGGTGATCGCATCCCGGGAACAGGTCGCCGCCCACGGGGGGCGGGAAGACGTCGGCGGAGGTCATGCGATGTCGAACTTGCGGGCCGGGGCGGCCAGGTGCACCGGCCCGTCGAACACCCGCTCGGCCTCGGCGCGCCGCGCAGCCAGCCACTCAGGGTCGTCGGTGACGAAGTGGGTGAGCACGAGCTGACCCACCCCGGCGAGCCGCGCCGCCTCGGCCGCGTCGAGGGCGCTGAGGTGGCCGTGGCCGCTGTCATCGGTCAGCTCGAGGGTGGCCTCGGCGAGGAGAAGATCGACGCCGCGGGCAAGGTCGACGAGGGCGTCGGTCACCCCGGTGTCGCCGGTGTAGGCGAGGCTGGCGCCCGCCGTCTCGATGCGGATCCCGCAGTTCGGTACCGCGTGGCGCAGCCCGTGCAGGCTGACCATGCAGTCGCCGATCTTAAAGGTCTCCCCCGGGTCGTACTCGCGGACGTCGAAGGCGACCTCGAACGCCTTGTCCAGCAGCGGGATGGTCGCGACCGGGAAAAGCCCGGCCAATGCCTGGAAGGTATCCAGGCCGCCCCGCGGAAGGTAAAGAGGAATCGGTTCGCTGCGCGCCGGAATGTCACGTGCCGGGAGCGTCGGGAATCGCATGGGATATCGGGCCCGACTGGCCAGCAATGCCTTTCCCAGTGGGAGGAGATCATAGCAGTGATCGGAATGCAGATGACTGATCACAATACCGTCGAGCGCTGCGGGGTGCCCCAGCGCGCTCAGCGCCGTCGCGGCGCCGGGGCCGCAGTCCAGCAGCATCTTCGTCTCCGCGGTGCAGACGAGGTAGCTGGAGCTGCACTGACCGCCGGTCGGCATTCCCGACCGGCAGCCCAGGACGGTCAACCGCATACGTTCATCCGTTCATCTTGATGTTCCGCTCTTGGTGTTCCGTTGGGAACATATGGAACATTCGGCGCCAGGGTGCGCGAGGATTTCCGCTGTCATCCGCGATGCTGCTGGGTGGCGCCGTCGCCGGCAATACGGAACTTTCGAACGGACGATTGCCCCGGCCAATCGCCATCTACACGGGCCGCCGCCGCCGAACGGGCCCGTGACGAAGAACATCGGGCCGGCCCGGCGACGGGGGCCCGAAAGTGCCGGGGGTGCCGCGAAAGGTGCCGCAGGGGTGCGGGCTCAGCCGCCGGAAGCCGGCTGCCCGTCGTGGGCGAGGACCGGCACCTGCGGCGCGGGAGGTGCGGGGACGGCGTCCTCCCCGAAGGGACCCGCGTTGTCCAAGCTGCGCAGGAACGCCTCGACGACGGGCGACGGGTCGGGGTGCCAGACCACCTGCACCCCGACGGTGGGCACCGGCTCGACGAGCCGCACGGCCGCCAGGCCCTTGCCGGGCACGAAACCGCTGCGGACGGACGAGGCGAATCCCACAACCAACTTCGTCGTGACGACGATCCCCGTGGCACCCGAGTCGTCGACCTCGTCGGCGACCGTCAGGCTGATGCCCGCCCGGCCGGCGGCGGCGAGGATCGCGTCGTGCATGGCGGGGCTCTGTTCCCGCCGGAACAACACACACCGTTGGCGCGCGAGTTCCCGGAACGACGCCTGCTGGCGGTCGGCTCACGGATGGTGGTGGCCGACGCTGGTGATCAGTGGCAGGGTGAGAATCCGTGTTTTTTTATTGATCATGATAGTTGGGTGGGCGTCAACACCGTTGATTATCTTGCTCGGGGCGAGGACGGCTGGCCGGGGGCGGACCGGGAACCATACCGACTCCAGCAGAGCGCGCCGGTCCGGAGGTAGCGGGGTGGGAACGCCGTCGACCAGGTGCACCATGACGGTGTCACACAGCCCCAGGCAGACCTCGTCGAGGAAGAGGCCGGCACTATGCACGAACGACGACGCGCCGATCCGGCTTATCCCGTGGCCGATCTCGTAGGTGGCGGGATAGTGCGCCTCGGCCAGGTAGTGGATGCTGAGCTGTGCGACGACGGGCGTGAACCCGGGCAGGCCACCCGGGTCCTCGGGACGGAGCAACCGGGTGTGCAGTCTTACTCGGGTGTCCTCGTACAACGAGGCGATGGCGACGTTATTAAGGTGACCGAAGCTGTCCATGTCGCTGAACCGCGTGGGCATCGTCTGGCTCAGAGGGTAGCTGGCGAGGCTGAGCCTCGCCGGATCACGTCTCGGGTCCATTTCGCCACTGTGCCCCATCCGATCCGGCCGTGGAGGGTCAACATTCGGTCTTCTTCGTCATGCCGGCCCGCATCTCCCCGGCCGGTCGGATTCCGGCCAGCCGGAAAACGATGTAACGCTGTCGAGACGAGGCCGATACTGAGGGGATGGGAAAGACCTACGAGCGCATCGACGGTCGGCTCCGGGCGTTCATCGAGGAGAAGGTGATCTTCTTCGTGGCGTCGGCGCCGCTGTCCGCCCAGGGCAGCGTGAACATCTCCCCGAAGGGTCGGGCCGGCACGCTCGCCGTGCTCGACGAACGGACCCTGGCCTACCTGGACTTCGGCGGCAGCCACGCGGAGACCATCGCCCACCTACGCGAGAACGGCCGGATCACCCTGATGTGGTGCGCCTTCACCGGGCCACCGACCATCGTGCGGGTGCACGGCCGCGGCGAACCGGTCTTCCGGGACGATCCCCGCTTCCCCGAGCTGCTCACCCACTTCGACGCCGAGCAGGCGGGCGCCGCCGGGCTGCGCGCCGTCATCCTCGTCGCGGCGGAACGGATCAGCGACAGCTGCGGGTACGCCGTCCCGTTCATGGACTACCGCGAGGAACGGCCACTGCACGCCCAGTATTTCGACCGCAAGACCGACGAGGAGTTCGCCGCCTACTGCGCGTCGAAGGAGTTCAACGGCACGAGCGTCGACGGCCTGCCCGCGCTCCCCCTCCCCCTGACCGCGCTCCTGCCGGCCTGCCTAGGT
>NZ_CDWTMO010000166.1:0-8521 GCF_977946435.1 Frankia sp. CgKIO3
GGCGGGACGTGGGTGGCGGTGGCGTGGCCGGGGCGGGGCAGCACCGCGTCGGCCGTGGTCGCCGGCGTCATCGTGGTCGCCGGGCCCGGTACCGCCGGCTGGCCGCCGGGGTCGCGACGGCCCTCGTCGTGCTGGTGGCGATGACCTCCTGGGTGGTCGTGCGCGGACTACTGGCCAAGTCCCGTCTTGACGAGGCCAGGCAGCGGATCGCCGTCCTGCAGCGGCAGGTTCTGAGCGGAGCCTTTCCCCGCGAGGCCGAGTTGCGGTCGCAGCTCGAGCAGATCCGGCGGCGGGCCACCGATGCGCGGGCTCTGACCTCGGATCCGGTGTGGTCGGCGTTCGGGCGGCTGCCCGTCGCCGGCTGCCCGCTGCGCTCGGCGGCAACACTGATCCGAGAGGTGGACGCGGTCGCCGGCACCAGCCTGCCGGCCGTGGCCGACCTGGGTCCCTCCCTCGATCCGCGGGTGCTGCGCCAGCGTATGACGATCAATGTCCGGGCGCTTGCCGCGGTCCGCCGCCCGGCCGAGCGATCCTTCAACGCCATCTCCGCGTTGCAGGCGGCAGCGGAGAACGTACCCGACTGCGGATGGGCCGGGCGGGCCAGCGGCATCGCCGACGCCCGCGCCGAGATGATCGACCGGAGCCGGCGCCTGTCCGGTGCGCTGGGCACCGTCATTCTGGCCGCCCGGGTCGGTCCCGCCATGCTCGGCGGGGGCGGTGCCCGTCGCTACCTGCTGATCGTCCAGAACCCGGCCGAGTCCCGCGCCAACGGGGGGATCATCGGTGGGTTCGGCCTGCTGACCGCGGAGCACGGGCGGCTGTCCCTCGACGGCATCTCGGGCAATGGTGCTCTGCCGGGCGGCCCCACCCAGCAGCGACCCGCGACGAGGCTGCCGGTCCCGTTCGCGGCCCGTTACGGCGCCTTCTGGCCCGACCGTATCTGGGCGAATATCAACCTGACCCCCGACTACCCGATGGCCGGCAGGCTCTACAGCGCGTTCTACCGGGCCGGCACGGGCCTCGACGTCGACGGCACGATCAGCGTCGACCCCACGACGTTGTCGTATCTTCTCGCCGCGAGCCGGCCCGCGGTGCTCCCCGACGGCACGTCGGTGGCCGCGGAGCACCTGGTCGATCTCGTCGAGTCGCGCGTCTATGGCGAGATCATGGACGCGGCCGCCCGCGACCGCTTCTTCGCCCAGGTCGGTCAGGCCGTCTATGCGGCCGTGGAGTCGGGAGCCGGTGATACGACGAAACTCGTGACCGCGCTGGGACGGGCCGCTCGCGAGGGCCGGCTGGAAATATCCAGCAACCACGCCGAGGAGCAGCGGATTCTTTCGTCCACGGCGCTGGGTGGTGCGCTGCCGGACGTGCCCGGGCCGTTTCTCGGGGTCGTCACCCAGAACGCGACGGCGAGCAAGCTGGACTACTGGCTACGGCGGCAGACCACCTACCGCCTGCAGCGGCAGCCGAACGGCGCCGGCGTGGCGACGATCACGATCCGGCTCACCAACGCCGCCCCGGACGGGCTGCCGGCCTATGTGCGCCACCGGCAGGATCTCAAGGACGCCGCTGGGAACCCCCGGGCGCAGAACGATCTCTGGCTCTCGGTGTACACGGGCCGAGGCAGCTGGCTCGTCGGTGCCCGGCTCGACGGTGTGCCCATCGGCCTTGCCAGCGGTTCCGAGTCCGGGCATCCCGTGCTCTCCACTTATCTCACCGTCGATCGCGGCCAGACCCGGACCCTGGAAATCAAGGTCCGGGAGCCGGTAGGCGGCCCGGCGCTCACCGTGCGCCCGCAGCCGTTGCCCGTCGCGGAGCGCTTGGAGGTGCAGGGGCTGCCGGTCGTCCCTCCCTGGTCATCCCAAAGGTCATCTCAAGCCCAGAACTGACTACTCTGACTACAGAGAGTTCTGACCCTTCACCCGCATCGAGTCGCCCGCATCGGGGCCTGATCCGCTTCGCCATCAACGCAGCGGATCGAACGGCGACCGCTCGGCCGCGGGCGAACCGGTGGCGATGGCGTCGGCGAGGAGGCGGCCGGTGACCGGGCCGAGGGTGATGCCCCACATGCCGTGCCCGCCGGCGATGAAGACACGCGGCGAGGTGGTCGGGCCGATCAGCGGCAGACCGTCCGGGGTGCACGGGCGTGGTCCCACCCATTCGGCGGTGCGGGTGTCCAGGTCCACTCCGCGCAGCAGGCCGCGGGTCGCCTCGACCACCGCCCGGATGCGCCGCGGGTCGGCCGCCGCGTCCGGATGGCGGAACTCCATCATGCCGGCGACCCGCAGACCGTCCCCCAGGGGAGTGCAGGCCACCCGGGAGGTGGGGAAGTAGATCGGACCGCTCGGCGGCTGCTCGGTCGCGACCAGGAAGCTGTATCCGCGACCGGCCTGGACGGGAAGGCGGACCCCGAACGGACGGGCCAGCCGGGGAAGCCAGGCGCCGGTGGCGATTACCGCCGCGTCGTAAGGCCCACCGGGCCCCCCTGGCCCGAGCAGTTCCACCCGGCCACCTGCCTCGCGCACCTCGTCGATGGCCATCGCCTCGTGCACGAGGCCGCCGCGTTCCCGGACGCTGTCGGCGAGGGCGGCGACGAAGCGGCCGGGATTGCAGAACCGCTGCCCATGCACGGACACGACGTACCGGACCCGCTCGGACAGCAGAGGTTCGAGGTCGCGGGCGGCCGCCGGGCCCAGCACCTCGGCATCGACGGGCTGGCCGGTCGCCCGGATCTCGGCGAGCTCCGTCAGGAGGGCGTCGAGGCCGGACCGGGCGCGATAGCCGGCCAGGAACGGGTTGGCGGCGCGGGTCGGCGCGGTCACGCCGCCCGCCGCGAGCTCGTCGAAGGCACCGAGAGCAGCACGGGTCAACGGCACCAGCGCACGCATGGCGGTTCGCCACCGCGCGGTCGTGCTGTGCCGGACGAATCCGGCGATGAAGCGGGCGAGCCCCGGATCGGCGACCGGAGGCACGTACACCGGTGAGCCCGGGCGCAGGAACACCCGCAGCCCGTAGCGCAGGACCGCGGGCTCCGGCAGGGGTGTCGCGAGCCCCGGGGTGAGCCAGCCGGCGTTGCCCCAGGACGATCCGGCCCCGGCCCAGGTGGGCCCGGCGGTGAGGTGGTCGCGGTCGAAGACCGTCACCCGCCTGCCGTGGTCCTGGAGGAACCACGCCACGCACAGCCCGACCATCCCGCCGCCGATCACCGCCACCTGGTCGGGAACGGCGTGCCCCGGACGCAGGCGTGACCCGTGCGGCGCGCTCAGCCCCGCGGCGTTCCCGGCCGGTCGGGTCGTGTCCGTCGATCCCGTCACGTCCGCCTTGATCGGGTGATTTCCCACCGCCGCCGGATCCGCCGTACCGCGAAGAGCTCCTTTTCGGTGGAGGGTTAGGCACGGTCCACGGTCTCTGGACCGTGCCTAACCCTCCACACTTCTCCGCTCTACCGGAGGCCGATCGAGGCCCGCAGGACCTCGCGGTTGAGCGTGGCGATGCTGTCCAGCGGGATGCCCTTCGGGCAGGCGACGGTGCACTCCCCGGTGTTGGTGCACCCGCCGAAGCCCTCGGCATCCATGGCCTCGACCAGGTTGAGCGTGCGGCTCGCCCGCTCCGGAGCGCCCTGGGGCAGGCTGTTGAGGTGCACGACCTTCGCCGAGGTGAACAGCATGGCCGAGCCGTTGGGGCAGGCCGCGACGCAGGCGCCGCAGCCGATGCAGGTGGCGTTGTCGAACGCCGTGTCCGCGACGGCCCTGGGCACCGGGGTGGAGTGCGCCTCGGGGGCGCTGCCCGTCGGGGCGCTGATGTAGCCGCCGGCCTGGATGATCCGGTCGAGGCCGGAGCGGTCCACCATCAGGTCGCGGACGACGCCGAATGCGACCGAGCGCCACGGCTCGACATCGATGACGTCCCCGTCGGAGAACTCCCGCACATGCAGCTGGCAGGTGGTGGTCCGTTCCCGGGGGCCGTGGGCCTGGCCGTTGATGACCGCTCCGCAGGCGCCGCAGATGCCCTCGCGGCAGTCGTGGTCGAAGCTGACTGGCTCCTCGCCCTGCAGGGTCAGTCGCTCGTTGAGCACGTCGAGCAGTTCGAGGAAGGACATGTCCGGGTTCGCGTCGGGCACCTCGTAGGTGACCATGCGGCCTGGCTCGTCCGGTCCGGCCTGGCGCCAGATCCGAAGGGTGAGCTTCACGGTCGGCTCCTCGTACAGTCGTGATCCATTGACCGGCACCGCCTCACGCGTAGTTACGCTGGGCGAGGTGGACGTGCTCGAACTCCAGAACCTCGCGGTGCAGCACCGGCGGGGTTTCCGTGCCGGCGAACTCCCAGGCCCCGACGTAGGCGAACCGGTCGTCGTCGCGAAGGGCCTCGCCGTCCGGGGTCTGGCTCTCGACCCGGAAGTGCCCCCCGCAGGACTCCTCGCGGTGCAGGGCGTCGACGCACATCAGCTCGCCGAGTTCGAGGAAGTCCGACACCCGGTTCGCCCGCTCCAGGCTCTGGTTGACACTACCCGCGCCGCCTGGCACCTTGACCTGTCGCCAGAACTCCTCGCGCAGCTCCGGAAGACGCCCCAGCGCCTTGCGCAGGCCGTCCTCGCTGCGCGCCATCCCGCACTCGTCCCACATGATCTCGCCGAGCTCACGGTGGAACGAGTCGACGGTGCGGTCGCCGTTCACGGTGAGCAGGCGGGTCAGCCGGCCCGTCGCCTCGGCCGCCGTCTCCGCGACCGCGGGATGGCTCGCGTCGACCGCGCCCAGCTTCGTCGAGGCGATATAGTCACCCAGCATGGGCGGCAGCACGAAGTAGCCGTCGGCGAGACCCTGCATCAGCGCGCTCGCGCCGAGACGGTTGGCGCCGTGGTCGGAGAAGTTCGCCTCCCCGATCACGAAGAGCCCCGGAATGCTGCTCTGCAGATCGTAGCCCACCCACAGCCCGCCCATGGTGTAGTGGACGGCCGGGTAGATCCGCATCGGCACCTTGTACGGGTCCTCGGCGGTGATCCGCTCGTACATCTCGAACAGGTTGCCGTACTTCTCGCGGACCTTGTCCTCGCCCATCCGCTTGATGGCGTCGGCGAAGTCGAGGTAGACGCCGAGCCCGCCCGGGCCTACGCCGCGGCCGGCGTTGCACTGGTACTTCGCCGCCCGCGATGCGATGTCGCGGGGGACCAGGTTGCCGAACCCCGGGTAGATCCGCTCGAGGTAGTAGTCGCGCTCGTTCTCCGGGATGGTGTCGGGCGAGCGGGTGTCGCCCGCCTTCTTCGGCACCCAGATGCGGCCGTCGTTGCGCAGCGACTCGCTCATCAGCGTGAGCTTGCCCTGGTAGTCGCCGGAGCGGGGGATGCAGGTCGGATGGATCTGGGTGTAGCACGGGTTGGCGAAGTACGCCCCGCGCCGGTGCGCCCGCCAGATCGCGCTGGCATTGGAGTTCTTGGCGTTCGTCGACAGGTAGAACACGTTGCCGTACCCGCCGGTGGCGAGCACGACGGCGTCGGCGAGGTAGGTGGAGACCTGGCCGGTGACCAGGTCGCGGGCGACGATGCCGCGGGCGTGCCCGTCGATGACGATCAGGTCGAGCATCTCGGTGCGCGGGTGTATCTCCACGCCGCCGGCGTCGATCTGCCGGGACAGCGCCTGGTAGGCGCCGATCAGCAGCTGCTGACCCGTTTGGCCCCGGGCGTAGAAGGTCCGCGAGACCTGCACACCGCCGAACGAGCGGGTGTCGAGCAGGCCGCCGTACTCCCGGGCGAAGGGCACGCCCTGCGCCACGCACTGGTCGATGATCTGGGTGGACGTCTGCGCCAGACGGTAGACGTTGGACTCCCGGGAGCGGAAGTCGCCGCCCTTCACCGTGTCGTAGAACAGCCGGTGGACCGAGTCGCCGTCGTTGCGGTAGTTCTTCGCCGCGTTGATGCCGCCCTGGGCGGCGATGGAGTGCGCCCGGCGCGGCGAGTCCTGGTAGCAGAACTGGATGACCCGGTAGCCCTGCTCGGCGAGGGTGGCGCCGGCGGCGCCACCGGCGAGCCCCGTGCCGACGACGATCACGGTGTGGCGGCGCCGGTTGGCCGGGTTGACCAGCTTGGCGGTGAAGCGTCGCTTGTCCCAGCGTTGCTCGATCGGTACGTCTGGCGCCGCGGTGTCGGCGATGTCGGCACCGAGGTTGTAAAACGACATGTCAGCCCTTCCCATGCTTCCGGCACCGCGCCGCGCAATGTTGGCCGCGGAGCCGTCGGCTGTTCAATCCACCAGTGCAGCGACCCGTCGGCCCAGTGCCGTGCCGTCAATCCACCAGGCCGGCGAGAACCGACACCGGGACGATCACGAATCCCACCGTGAGGAGAACCGCGAGGGCATTGGCGGAGGCCTTGAAAACTCGGTCCCGTTTCGGGTTGTTGACACCGAGCGTCTGGGCCGCACTCCAGAAGCCGTGCTGGATGTGGAGCCCGAGGGAAATCATGGCGGCGATGTAGATGAGCGTGACCCACCACACGCTGAAACTCGACACGACGTTGTCGTAGGCGGCACCTTCGACCCCGTGTCGGTTGAGGGTCAGCGTCGTGAAATCGAGGATGTGGTACACGATGAACAACGCGAGGGTGATTCCCCCGTAGCGCATCACATGCGTGGCATAGCTGGCCCGGGCTCGTTGGCGGTGGACGTACTTTGTCGGCCGGGCCCGCAGGTCACGCCGGCTGAGCTGGTACGCGGACACCGCGTGCAGGCCCACGGCCAGCACCAGCACGACGCGTTGGATCCATAGGTACCACGTATCGTGCAGGATCGGCTCGCCGATCGCCCGGAGCCAGCCGGCGTACTGGTCGAAGTCGTTAGGGCCGAAGAAAATCTTCAGGTTCCCGAGCATGTGAGCGATCAGGAACAGAAGCATCAGCAGCCCGGTGACGGCCATCACGGTCTTTTTGCCGATGGTTGACCGCCACAGGTTGCGCAGGACGGACGAAGATCGCGGGGGCCGCGGGGTGGGCGCAGGGGACGCCGATCGCGCCGGGGTTGTCACAGCCACGAGCGCACTCTAGAGCGCACTCCCTCCAGTGGTCCAAGACATGATAAACCTGGACTCGATAGTGCCGTCCTATCGACGTCTACGCTGGCGGAGTGCAGCTCCACCAGCTCGCCTATTTCGTCGCCGTCGCGGAGACCCGGCACTTCACCCGGGCCGCCCAGCGGGTGCATGTCGCCCAGCCGTCCCTGTCCCAGCAGATCCGCGCCTTGGAGCAGGAGCTGGGCACACCTTTGTTTAACCGCGCGCGGGGGAACATCAGCCTGACCCCGGCGGGGGAGACGCTCCTGCCGCTCGCCCGGCGCATCCTCACCGACACCGAGACCGCCCGCCAGCGGGTCACCGAGCTGCTCGACCTGCGCCACGGCACGGTGCGCCTCGGTGCCACCCCGAGCCTGTGCACCGGCTTCCTGCCCGACGTGCTGCGACTGTTCCACCAGCGGTACCCGGGCATCCGCCTGCTGGTCGAGGAGGGGGGATCACGCGACCTTGTCCGCGATCTGGCCGCGGGCAGCCTGGACCTGGCGTTGATCATCCTTCCGCTGCAGAGCAGCGACCCGGCACTGGCGACCTCGCCGCTGATCCGCGAGAGCCTGGTCCTCGTCTCGTCGCTGGACGAGCCACCGATCGTTGCCGGGCGCCCGCTAACCGTGGCCGATCTGCGCAACCACCCGATGGTGATGTTCCGCCGCGGCTACGACCTGCGGGAGGCCACCGTGACGGCCTGCCGGGAGGCCGGATTCGAGCCGATTTTCGCGATCGAGGGCGGGGAGATGGACGCCGTGCTCGGTTTCGTCGCGGCGGGTCTGGGCAGCGCGGTGATTCCGAGCACGGTCGCCCACCGGCTCGGCATGCGGGTTACCCCGTTCGTGCTCCCGGGGCTGCGACGCACCATCGGGCTGGCGCGTCGCCGCGACGTCGAGCCGACCCGTGCCGCCGTCGAGTTGCAACGGGTCCTGTGGGAGTACCTCCGCGACGCCGAAGCCTCGGGCAACCTTCCCGACGGCACCCGACTCCTCGCTGGACCGACCTCCGCCGGCACGTGATCTGTCATCTTCAGGCTCTCGTGCAACATATTCGATGAGGTGGACCTTTCGCGGCGGGGCGGTCGGGTTTTTTCGAGTGAATCGCCATCTCTTTTTCTGGTTCGGCGTGTGGTCCGCCCGTCCACCGAGCCCATTTTTTCCGCCCACCCGCACGCGATCCGGTCGGGTGGGCTTAAAGTTGTGCGAGCGGTCGTAGATCGGGCGGTTTCCGGTCTACGGGGACTGGCTGCGGGGGGACTGGTTGCGGGGACCACTGCCAACACGCGGTTCGCGTGAACTGGCGCCAGTGCACAACGGGGGCAGCGTCGGAGCTGCCGTCGACCTCGAACACACGGGAGGCGATATGAACAGCGTCGACATTGCCCTGAAGGAATCGCTCGAGATAAGCGGGGCGCTTTGGGATCTTCATTAAATAAGTTGATCATTTGATCTGTGTTTGGGGTTCCCCTGTGATTGCC
>NZ_CDWTMO010000167.1:0-8453 GCF_977946435.1 Frankia sp. CgKIO3
GGCATTGAGGCTCGGGCCGGTGTTTCCGATCACATCGACCTCGTCCTCGGACCGGCGGCCGACAGCCTCGGCATACTCCCCGAAGAACCCACCTTCGACCTGGCGTTCATCGACGCGGACAAGACCTCGTATAGGAGGTATTACGAGCTTCTCCTTCCCCGGATGAACCCGAACGGGGTCATCATCGTCGACAATGTGTTGCAGTATGGGAACGTAGTGCGCTCCGACTCGGACAATCCTGCTGTCGTCGCCGTCAAACAGTTCAACGATCTTCTTACCGACGACTCCCGGGTACAGGTTGTCATGCTGCCCATTGCGGACGGACTGACCATCGTCCGGAAACTGCCCTCGCCGCGGACACCCGTCTAGACTCCCCCGGCCGGGGGGTCCGCGGTCGCCACGAGGAGGCCGGCACCGGCCGGCACCGGTCGGTCCCGGCGCGATGTCACACCCGGGGCCGCGCTCCCGCCGAGGTCCGATCTCGGCAGGCGGCACCCGTGGGACGCAGGTGCCGTCGGGACAATCTTCTACGAAGAGTAGAAGGCAAGATGGTCGGGTGACCGTCACCTCGACAGGTGCGCTCCCATGCACCTGACCCAGTCGACCGACCTGGCGCTGCGGGCGCTCATGCTCGCAGCCACCCGGGAGGATCGCCTCACCGTCCGCGACCTCTCGAAAGCCCTCGATGTTCCGCTCACCCACATGGCGAAGATCGTGCAATGCCTCCAGCGGCTCGACCTCGTGGTCACCGTACGCGGACGCACCGGCGGGGTGCTGCTCGCCCCGGGCGCGACGCAGGTCACCGTCGGGCACATCGTCCGTGCCCTCGAGGGCACGGACGAGTTCGTCTCCTGCGACGGTCCCCCGTGCCCGCTGCGATGCGCCTGCCGATTGCGCCCCCTCCTGCGACGAGCCCAGGAGAACTTCCTGGTCACGCTCGACGAGGTGACCCTCGCCGAGCTCACCGACGAACCCGCCGGCGCCGTCCTGCGCTCCCTCGCGCCACCGGTCCGCTGACACCCGGCCCCGCCCTCCACGAAACGCCCTGGAACTACCCGGGACTGGACGAGCGGACCCCGCCGTTCTGTCGGACCTCCGGGATAGAATCGTCTGGAACGCAGGCTGGTTACGGGAGGAATCCCCCGCAACGTCTCGGCGTCAGGCCGGCGCCTCGGACCCGAGGTCCGCCAGCACCGGCCTTTCCGCGAATTCTCTCGGTTCGTTTTTCCCGCTACTGCTCCGCTTTATCGTGCTCCGCCCCGGCGAATACCCGAGGTCACCCTCGTCAGCTTCCGTAGGCGGCGATGAAGGGCGTATCAGCCTTGATCTTACCGAGCTTCGTGGCACCGCCCGGCTCGCCGAGCGGTGCGTCCCGACCTGGCAGGATGGTGCTGAAGAACAGCGCCTCGCTTTCAATGAACTCCTTGTCCTTCGCGGAAACACGGTCGTCACTGATGGCCGCGCCGACCGGGCAGGACACTGCGCAGGCGCCGCATTCCGTGCACTCGTCCGGATTGATGTACATCTTACGGTCACCCTCGTAGATGCAATCGGCCGGGCACCCCTCCAGGCAGGAGCCGTCCTTGACATCGATACACGCGGCGGTGATGACAAATGGCATGAGAACCCTCACTTTCGATCGACCATGCCGGACCACATCCGGACGGCAGTCAATCCCATGGCTGGCCTCCGACTTCTTCTCGGCTGGTTCCGACCGAGACGGATGGCCGTGCGGCGAACCCGAATGAATGGTATAGGTTCGCGGGGCGCTGGCAGGTCGTGCACCGTGAACGGCATGTAAACAAATTATCCGCGAGGCAAGCCTCATGGATATCCTCGAAATCCACTCGAAGGAAAATCTCAAGGATATTTTTATCAATAACATTATCTTGACCCGAATCACGCTTGAATACCCGCCCGCATTTTCCCGGAGGACGCCATCACGGTACCGGCACGAGGCAGCAGGGTAGCGGGGCCGCCCCCGGGAGAAATCCGGACGCCGGTACCCGCCGGCCGTACCCACCGGGCGTACCCACTGATCACACTCCGGGAAGGCCGCTGATCATGCGGCGTCACCGGCGTTCCCCAGACCCCGCCCGGGCGGGGGTTCACGATCCAGGCGGAGGTTCGAGGGCCCGGGGGGCAGGCGATCGTTGCAGGTGGGACGGAATTTCCATCCGGACGATCTCGCCGTAGGCGAGGAATCTCATGAGCACGAAGAACCAGTGCGCCGGCCACACCTGCAGTCGGACGGGGGGTTGGCCGGCAAGCATGATGACCATGCTGTCGCCGTCCACACCGGACGCCCCCAGGTACGGGTAGCCGATATCGGTCCAGCCGGTCGTGAGCGCCAGCACGAGGCGCCAGTTCGTCAGGAAAAGGTGCCCCTGGGAGACAGGGCGCCACTGGACCACGGCGAGCGCCTCGGCGCGCCTGCGCTGGCTGCCGTTGTACAGGGCACTGCCGAGCAGGGACGCGCCGAGCAGAAGGGGACTACCGAAGGCGACGAACCACCCCTGATTATAGGTGACGTTCTGGCCGATGTACTGCCAGAAGCAGACGGGTGCCTGGGCCAGCACGGCTTCACCCGCACCCAGCGCGATCTGCACGGGTTGTGCCCGCGGACGCCATCCGCGCGTGAGCGCCTCACCGAGTTCCGCGCCAGCCAGCCAGCTCTCCTCGTACGGGGTACGCGGTCCCGGCCGCATCGGACGATGTCGGGGCAAGGTCACCAATCCCACGTCGCGCGATCACTGTCAGCCTTGATTGTCCATCATTGCCGTTCATCATTCGCAGGGCCGGCGCGGGGCATCCGGATTGGTTCACCTCCGCGCGTAGGCCGGGCGGGACCTTCCCCGACCGGCCTACGGGTTTTCCCGCGCCGACCGGCGGCCGGAATTCCGTCAGCCTTGTACTCGGTCAGGCCTTGTACTCGGTCGGGGCATGTACTCGGTCATGACGCCCCCCGCACGATTTCCAGCGGTCTACCTCGAGGAACGGGCAGAGATGGTTCTTGATCCGTTGAGCGTACCCATGCTGATCGCCAACGCCGTGCTGTAATGCCCCCATGGCGACATTCGGTGCGATGCGACGGCACCCGGAGCGGCACAGCACGAACCGTTCGGGCTGGCTGCGCGCGGCCGTCCTCGGCGCGAACGACGGCCTGGTCTCCACCTCCAGCCTCATCGTCGGCGTCGCCGCGAGCGGCGCCTCCACCGGCGCGGTCCTGACCGCCGGGATCGCGGGTCTGACCGCGGGGGCGATGTCGATGGCGGCCGGGGAGTATGTGTCGGTGAGCTCCCAGGCCGACGTGGAACACGCGGACCGGGCGAAGGAGAGCGCGGAGCTGGCGGCCAACCCCGCGGCCGAGCTCGCCGAGCTGGTCGGCATCTACGAGCGGCGCGGCCTTCCGCACGACCTCGCCAGGCAGGTCGCCGTGGCACTGACCGAGCGGGGTGCGCTGGAGGCGCACCTGCGCGACGAACTCGGCCAGAGTGAGGCCACCCGGGCGCGCCCGGTCCAGGCCGCCGTCGCGTCGGCGGGCAGCTTCACGGCCGGCGGGCTGGTGCCGTTCCTCGGGATGTCGGCCCCGGCGGGGGCGGGCCGCCTGGCGCTCGTCGTCGTGGTGACGATGATCGGTCTCGCCGTCGCGGGCATGCTCGCCGCGCGGGCCGCCGGTATGGCGCTGCTACGTCCGGCCCTGCGCGTCGTGCTGGGCGGCGCCGCGGCCATGCTGGTCACCGCGCTGGTCGGTCTGATCACCGGCGCGGCCGGCGGCTGACCGACCGCCGGGACGTACCTGAGCCCACGACCGATCCACCGCTGGTCCGTGGGCTCATACCGTTCCTCGGTGGGCGCGGGGCGAACCACGGGTCGTCGGCACCGGCGCCGCCGGGTCTGGTAGGCGGCTACATCCGGTGTTCGACGATCACGTCGGCGGTCATCGCCAGCGCGCCGGGGCTGCGCGGGCTGCGCACCACCACGAGGGCGAACAGGGCGTCGAGCACCGACAGGTGCACGATCCGGCTGGTCATCGCCTCGATGCGATACGCCGTCTCCCGACTGCCCACCACCACCGCGTGCTGCACCAGCTCGGTCAACGGTGACCGGGCAAAGCTCGTGATCGCGGCGGTGTGCGCCCCGGTGTCCACGGCCGCCCGCATCGCCGCCAGTGTCTCCGCCGTCGAGCCGGTGTGGCTGACCGCAACACACAGATCACCCGCCGCTAGCATCCGGGCGGTGACGTGCTGCACATGCGCGTCCCCGGCGAACCGCGCATCGACCCCGACCGTGGTCAGCCGGTAGGCGGCATCCATCGCCAGCGGCGCCGACGTCCCCACCGCCACGAACAACGTCCGCGGCGCGGCGACAACCAGGTCGGCGATCGCCGCCAGCACGCCACCGTCGATCCCCCGCGCCGCCTCGGTCAGCGCACTCGCCGCCCCGCCGAGCACCTTCCCGGCGATCTCATCCGGGCCATCGGCCGCGGACACCTCGTCCACCAGCTGCCGCTCCACCGGCAGCGTCTCCCGGATCAGCGCCAGCTTGAGTTCCTGATAGCCCCGAAGCCCGAGGCTCTGGCAGAACCGCACCACCGTTGCCGGCGAGCTTCCCGACACCTGCGCCAGCTCGCTCACCGACTGGTGGATCATCGCAACCGGGTCGGCGAGGACCTGCCGCGCCACCCGCTGCTCCGCCGACGACAGCGACGCCGACAAAGCCCGGATGCGCTCCAACACGGCGGGCGCGGCAGCGCCGCCCTCGACCCTCACAGTCACATCACTAGTCACGACACGTCACGCTAAGCGCGTAGACGCAACGGTCAGATGCCTAAAGGTAAACTTCGGATGAATATTCCATAGTATCATGTATCATGAAAGTCCATTTCGGTCCCGGGCGGTCGGTGTCGGCCAGGGTGAAGGGGTCCGGAGCTCGTCCGCGACCCTCAGCGCATGATCCCAGTATGGCCGAGGGAGTAGCGACCGGGTTGCGGCCAGACCGCGAGACCGTGCGGCTCACGGCCGACGGGGATCCGAGCCAGCAGCCGGCCGGCCTTCGGCTCCGATATTTCCCGTCCAAGGAAGACCTGGTTCTCGGTGAGACGCACGCCCTGATCCCGGTGCTCCAAGAGCATGTCCGCGTCCGCCCGGCCGACGAGCCCCCGTAGACCGCCGTGTGTAACGCGTTGTTCGCCATCGCGGCTGAGCGTGGCGTCGGCCTCGGCCTTCTGTTCAGCGGCCCACCGGTCGCCTTTGTGACCCAACCGAGCAGGTCCGCCACGACATTGCTGCGCGAGTTCGAGGACGGCCTGGCACACGCCCTTGCCGAACGACTCAGCCGGGCGGACGGCGGCGGCGATGCGCAGCACTCTCATCGCCTTCTCCGCGCTGCCCCAACCGGACCGGACGCTCACGACCGCGTTGCGCCTGCTCCAGGAGACGTTCGCGATCCTCCGGCAGTGAGTCCCCGCCCGGCAGGCGATCAACGGGTGACCGCAATCACAAGCCAACAAGGACCGGCGATCTGTCATTACTGACACATTCGACATCGAGGGCCGCCAGCTTGCCGACACCGGAACACGCGGGCCCGGATCCGCACCGTCGGCAGAGCAGCCGGAGGCGGTCGCCGAACATGCCCTGTCGTCGGACCGCTCGATCGATCAGACTGGGTAGGGCAGCAGCCCGCGGTCGGGTCGACAGGAGTCGGAAGGCCACCCGGGTTCGTCGTCATGCTGGTCCTTCCCGAACAGGCACCGTTCGGCGCGGTGCGAGCGAAGCCGGTTGGCGGGACCCGCGCGGCCGGTCCGAAGAGGCGGAGTTCTCAGCTCTGAGGCGGGAGGTGCGGGTGGGCGGCAGCAGCGGCAGCCACCCGGCCGAGTCCCGGGCTATGGCCGCGCCGACCGCGCCGTTTCCGCGCGCCTGCGGTGCCGCGGCCAGGACGACCCGGTCGGGGCGCACCAGCACGGCCCCGGCCCCCGCCCGGCGCAACCAGCCGGCCAAGATCCCGCCGTCGGAGATGACGGCGTCGTCACCGTCGTCCAGGCCGGCCGGATGCCCCGAACCGCTGGTGGCACCCGAACCGCTGGTGGCGGCGCGGACCTGGAAGACCCGCGCCCGCAGGCGCCGCGCCAGGACCGAGAGGCCGGGATCGAGCGGGCCGGAAGCGACGATCGCAAAGGAGTCACCGAGCAGGTCATCGAGGCGGCACCGACGCCGGTCGACGGTGACCCACGGTTGTGGAAGCAGGGTCCCGGCCAGGCCACCAAGACCGCGGTGGCGGGGTCGGACCAGCGGCCCGGCGGGTAGCCGGGGCGACGTCGTACGCGCGGCGGCATGGCTGAAGCCCGGGACCCGGCAGGCTCCAGCAAGGACCAGCCGCCGAGCGGCCGCGGCGTTGTCCTGACCACCGGTCATCGCCCAGCCGACCGTGATCGCCGTCCGGATCAGGCGGGCCACGTGGGGTTCGCGTTCGAGCTGGTAGGTGTCGAGCAGTCGGTCGTCGGCTCCTTCGGACAGCACCATAGCCAGCTTCCAGCTGAGGTTGGCGGCGTCGCGTAGCCCGGCGCCCATGCCCTGGCCAATGAACGGCGGGGTCACGTGCGCCGCGTCGCCAAGCAGGAAGACCCGCCCGAGGCGCCACCGGTCAGCGACCCGGGCCCGGAACGTGTATGCTGCCTGTCGCAGCACCTCCACCCCGGACCGTGGCACGCCGCGGATCCAGGGGGCTAGCAGCTCAGTCAGTGTCGCCGGGGCGGCCAGGTCCGCCTCGCTGTCAGCGGTGGCTGTTCGGGAAGTGCCGGTAAGGCCTCAACCCCCTGCACGACCCGGACCGGAATGCCGCTCGGGTCGCGCAGATCCACTACCCGGCCGCCGCCCCGCTCGTCGAGCTCCCGCACCTCGCTACCGCTAGACCTGGCCAGTCGTGACAGGTCGGACGGGTCCGCCGCATGGAACGCGGAGCCGACGAACCGGGACACCGGACCCCGCCGAACGATCATGCAGTGGATGCCCGGCAGGGTGCCGCGCAGGTAGAGCGCGTCCTGGGTGCGACACGCGACGGCGAAACCGAAATCCCGCGCGAACACCTTCGGCCCGATCCAGGTTCGGCTTCTCAAATTCCAACCACGCCAGGTCGGCAACCTTGATCACAGGATCGCGGGCCCGGCCCGGGTGTTCCCCGCGTTCCCTGCCCCACTCGCTGTGCAGGTGCTCGTGGGCAGTTGCCGAGCTTGTGCCGGAATGGTCAAGATCCATCATGATGGCCACCGTCTGGCGCGGCTGGGACGTCCACTTAGGCGGAAACCGGACCCGACCAGCGGGAGACCGTGACCGAGCGGCTGTCAAGGCGACTGTGCCCACCAGCGGCGGCCACGGCCTGACGCTCTACCAGGCCGTGGCCGAACTCCAAGCGACTCAGGACACTAGAAACCTTGCCTACATTCGGTCAGATCGGGCACTTGGTTGCCTGTAGCTCGTCCTGGATCTCGGGCTGGCCGATATTTTCCGCGGTGTAAACACGGGGCTGAAGAGTGACGACCTTGTCGACCGGCTTACCGGTCGCCGCCGCGACCGCCTGGTCCAGCGCCTTTACACCAGCTTCACGATAGTTGGTACTGATCACGCTGGAGATCTCGCCGCTCTTGACAGCTTTGTTGACCGCCGCAACGGTGTCATAGGTGACCACATAGATGCCGCTATTTCCGCGTTGGCGGAGAGCTGTCGACGCGCCGAGCGCGGCCAGTCCAAAGCTCGTGAAGACTGCCTTGACATCGGGGCCGCGCGCCAGGATCGCGTTCATTTTCGCCGTTGCCGTCTGAGGAGATACGTCGGTGATCTCCGCACCCAGATATTTGATGTTCGAGTACTCCTTGATCTTGCTTTCGAAGTTGTGCCACCTTAGGTCGGACGGCACGCTCTGACCTGGGGTGAACGCAACGGCCGCAACTTTGCCACCCTCGGCTCCGAGGTGTTTCGCGATGAGTTCCGCGGCCAGCCGACCGCCGGCGGCCTCGTCCGCGACGACCTGCGAGGCAAGTGGAGCCGGATTGTCTAGCGTGTTAAATGCAGTCACGATCGGCAGCCCCTGGGCCTTGGCCTTGGCGAGGGGCGCGTACATCGCATTGGCGTCGGCCACGCTGATCATGAGTCCGTCGGGCTTGTCGGCCAGGACCGAGTTGAGGATCGGCGTCATCGCGGCGGCCGAGAACTCCTTGGGATATCGACGAAAACCTCACCCTGATCGGCGCGATGCCAACCCGAAAGAACCTTGGTCAGCGTGCTCTTGCCCGCGCCGTTGTCACCGACCAGGCCCACGATCTCGCCGCGACGAACCGTGAGGTTCGCCCCCCGCAACGCCCGCACATGCCCGAACCTCTTGTGAACATCACGCACCTCCAACACGACCGGCGCCTCCACACTCACGCCGAACCCACCCCAGCCAGCCCCCGCACGCCC
>NZ_CDWTMO010000168.1:0-8385 GCF_977946435.1 Frankia sp. CgKIO3
AACTAGGCGCTGGGCACAGACGAGCAACCGAACCGGCACCAGCGGCCCGCGGTACGCACCGGGACGCAGGTGCGATGGGATGGCAGCTGCCACCATGCCGCATTGATCGTTTTCGTCTATCGTCGCGGAACATGAACAGCGGCCACGAGCATGAGCTCCCCACCCATGGCCACGCCCACGGGCACGGGTATCATCACGGCGGGCACCCGCACGGCGGACGGCATGACCACCACGCGAGCGGGCGGTGGGCGCGGCTTCGTCACGGCCTGTCAGACCTGGCCGGAGGGCACAGCCACGATCCGGCGGACCAGATCGACGACGCGTTGGAAGCCGACACCGCCGGCCGCCGCGCCCTCCTGATCAGCCTGGCCGGTCTCGGGCTGACCGCCGCCCTGCAAGCCGCCGTCGTGGCACTGTCCGGATCCGGTCGCGCTCCTCGGCGACACCCTGCACAACGTCGCCGACGCGCTCACCGCGGTCCCCCTGCTCATCGCCTTCACCGTGGCGCGCCGCCCGGCCACCGCCCGGTTCACCTACGGCTACGGCCGCGCCGAGGACCTCGCCGGCCTCGCCGTCCTCGCGATGATCGCCCTGTCGAGTGCGCTCGCCGGCTGGGCCGCGATCGACCGCCTCCTGCACCCCCAGCGTGTCGACCATCTGGGAGCGGTCGCCGCGGCCGGGCTCGTCGGCTTCCTCGGCAACGAGATCGTCGCCCGCTACCGCATCAGGGTCGGCCATCAGATCGGCTCCGCCGCCCTCGTCGCCGACGGCCTACACGCCCGCACCGACGGTCTCACCAGCCTCGCGGTGCTCCTCGGCGCCGCCGGTGTCGCGGTGGGCTGGCACTGGGCCGACCCCGCCATCGGCCTGGCGATCCTCGGCGTCTTACGCTCCGCCGCCCGCGTCGTCGGGGCCCGGCTCATGGACGCCGTCGACCCCGCCGTGGTCGCCGAAGCCACCAGGGCACTCCTGCATACCGAGGGCATCGAGGCCGTCCGCGAGCTGCGGCTGCGCTGGATCGGCCACACCCTGTGCGCCGAAGCCGATGTCACCGTCGATGCGCACCTGACCCTGACCGCCGCTCACGACCTCGCCCACGCCGCCGAAGCCCACCTGCTACGCCGCATCCGCCGCCACCATCCACACCAGCCCCGCCCACCACCACGACGGTCCCCTAAGCCGCAATGCCGATCACACTCGATCACGGTGCCGCCGAAGCGGTGCTCAGTGCCCCGTGCTCAACTCAGTGCCCCATGCTCAGCCCGCCGTCCACGGGGATCAGCGCACCGTTGATGTAACCGGCCTGCGGGGAGGCGAGGAAGGCGACGAGGGCTGCGACGTCCTCGGCTTCACCCATGCGGCCACCGGGGACGCTGGCGGTGAGCTGCTCCCGCTGCGCCTCGGTCAGCGCGTCGGTCATGTCGGTCCGGATCGGCCCCGGAGCGACCACATTCGAGGTGATGTTGCGCGGAGCCAGCTCGCGGGCGAGGGAACGGGCGAAGCCGATCAGGCCGGCCTTGGACGCCGCGTAGTTGGACTGACCGGGGCCGCCGACGGAGGCGACGACGGAGGAGATGAAGATGAGCCGACCCCGGCGCAGCCGCATCATCGGCCGGGAGGCACGCTTGGCCACCCGGTAGGCGCCGAGCAGGTTCGTGTCCACGACCTCCTGGAACGCGTCCTCGCTCATCGTCGCCAGCAGGGTGTCCCGCACGATGCCGGCGTTGGACACCACGATCTCCACCGGCCCGAGCTCGGCTTCGACCTCCATGAACGCCTTGTCGACGCTCTCGCTGTTGGCGACGTCCAGACGGACGCCCAGCATCCCCTCGGGGGCGGTGCCCCCGCGGCTGGCGACCGCGACCCGCTCACCCGCGGCCGCCAGGGCGGCGGCGCAGGCGGCGCCGATCCCCCGATTACCACCTGTTACCAGTGCGACACGACCCTCATTTGCGCCCATGGGTCGGATGGTAGCGGCCACCGCGTCGAATCCCGGTGTCCGCCGACGATGACGCCTCAACCGCCGACCGGCATCGGCTTGGCCACCCTCGCGATCCTCCCTGGTGCCGCCCCGAACCGGTCACGCGAACCGGTCACGCGAGCGGGATGGTCGACACAGGTGGAACGATCCGGGCGGGATGGTCGCTCGGGCGGGACGATCCGGGGGGACGATGCACGCATGCGTCTGATGATCCGAGTTCAGCCGGGCGCCGGGCGGACCGCGGTGGGCGGCCGGCGCGAGGACCCGCTGCACGGCCCGCTGCTGGTCGTCCGGGTCACCGAGCCGGCCGTTGACGGCCGGGCCACCGAAGCCGCCCTGCGGGCCCTGTGCGCGGCACTGCGGGTGCGCCGGGGAGACGTCCGGCTGGTCCGCGGCGCGACCAGCCGAGTCAAGGCCGTCGAGGTCGAGGTGGCACCGGTCGACGAGCCCGCGCTCCGGATCCGGATCGACGAGCTCGGCCGGGACGGCTGACCGCCGGGGCGGCAGTCCTGGCACGGCAGTCCCGCCGCGACAGTCCTGGCACGGCAGTCCCGGCATCACCGGGCTGACGCACGACGGCCAACGCCACCGCTATGGAACGCGGATGCTGAAATGGTACGGCCACCGTGGTGAAGGTGGGATACCGACGCGGACACACCATGTGACGGCGGCGGGCACCGCCGATCCGGCCGGCGGCGCAACCTCCGACCGGCACCGCACCACCGCACGTCCGGACTTTGGGAGGTCGGAGTCGTGGGACGTAGGCCGGTCATGCGCAGGCCCGATGTCAGACCGGTGGAGGCGGCGCACACGCGCTCCGGCCGGGGGGAAATGATCATTACGCCAGACGGCGCCGCGGGGCCGGTCCCGGCCCGGTCCGTGGATCCGCCCGCGCCGGGGACCGACGGCCGGGTCACACACGACGACCAGACCGACGACCGGGCCCGCGAACACCGGGTCACCCACGAACACCGGGTCACCCGCGACGACCGGGCCGAGGGCGGTCCGCCGGGAGCCGCCAGCCCCCGACCGGACCGACGAACGGAGACGACGTCGTGGGAACCCAGACCTCGCCGGCCGCGGCCCAGGCCATCCCCGGGCCCCCAGACCCGGCCATGCCAGACCCGGCCATGCCGGGGCCGCCCGGTGGCGTACTCGACCTCGCCGCGCTGGCCGCCGTGGAACGGCGGCTGCGGAGCGTCGCGGCCCGGATCATCGACGGGGACGAACGCGCCGGGCAGCGGTCCGCGGTCGCCGCCGAGTCGGAACGGGCGGCCGTGGCCTCGGTGTCGAGCATCGCCACGGTACTGTGGTTCGACGCCCTACGCGCCGAGGACCGCGTCAGTGTGACTCCACGCGCCGCCCCGCTGATCCATGCCGTCCATCACGTCCTGGCGCACGCCAGGCCGACGGCTGAGGAAACGACGGCCGAGGAGACGGCGGCCGCATCACCCGTCCCCGCCGTCTACCGGCTCCCCCAGGCCCGGCCGGGTGAGATCCGTCCGAACGGGGTCCGTTCCGGGCCCGATGGTCGGCCGTTGCGTGCCCTCGGCGCCGGCAACATCGGACCGAGCGGGACGGTCTGGGCGGCGTTGGCCCGCCGTTATGCCGGGGAACGCTTCGACCGGACTCCCCAGGGTCGGCAAATCTGTCTGATCGACTACTCCGAGCTGCACGACCCGACCGTCTGGGAAACAATCACCGATGAGCGGATCGCCCATCTCGGCGAGCTGTTCTGGGTGGTGACGGTGTCCGGCTCCGCGCCGGCCGGACCGGTCGGCGGCATCGGCAAGCCCGCCCGCGCGGCGCGCATGTTCGAAGCCGCCGGTTGGCAGGTGCTCACCGTCCGATACGGACGCGTCCTCGAGGCGCTCTTCCGGGCCCCCGGCGGTCACGCGCTTCGCAACCGCCTCGACCAGCTCCCGATGGGCGAGTACCGCGCGCTGCTGCAGGCCCACGGAGCCGACCTGCGCCGCCGCCTCGCCGGGCCCGGCGCGTCCGGCGCCGGCATCAGCCGCCTGCTGGACACCCTTACCGATGACGAGATCCATGCCTGCCTGCGCGATCTCGGTGGCCACGACCTCCCCCTGCTGATCGACGCCTTCGATGAAGTCGCGGCGGACCGGCCCACGGTCCTGTTCGCCTACACCAGCGACGAGCTCGCCCGAGAGGAGCGCTCCCACGGCGAACAGATCCACAGCGAACAGATCCACAGCGGACGGACCGCCGACCACGCGTCCGCGGCCCCGTCCGCCGGACCGGGCACGGCGCCGGCCGCCGGCGGTGGCACCCGCCCGGCTCTCCCGCCGGGAGACGACGCCGCGGCCCACCGCCTCGCCCAGCACGTCGCCGGTTACCTGGACCGGGTGCCGGTGCCGCTCGGCGCGGCCCCACCCGTGCCGACCGACTCCGACCACCGCTTCCCGGCATGGATCTCCACCCAGGAGGCGTTCGGCGAGATGCTGCGGGACCTACCCCGGCTCGCGCCCCAGGCGGCCGCCGCGGTGCTGACCATCAGCACGCGCAACGCCGACCCCGTCCTCGCCGGCTGGCTGGCCGCGGCGGACCGGACCGACGGGGACCAACCGGGCCGGCATGTGGCCGGAGGCCTGTCGGCCACGGCCTTCGGCGGGGTGCTGGCCTCACTGGGAGTGGCCTGGAGCCGCCAGGGTCTGCCGCTGCTGCCCGTCGGAGTCGCCGACGAGGTGGCGGTCGGACGGGTATTGCCCGGCTGGATGGCCGGCGCCACCGCGGACGCCCGATCGATGCTCGCCGTGGCGGACACCGGTCTCGACCCGGTCGTCCGCAACCTGGCCTGGAACGGTGGCAACGTCGTCCCCGCCCCGGTGGCCGCGACGTGGGAACCGGCCTTCGCGCACGATCTCGCCTGGTGCCTGCTGGCCGGCCTCGGCGGGCTGGCCCGCCTCGACGGCACCTCCTGCGTGATCCGGCTCTCCGCCCGCCCGGTCGATCAGCGCCTCGCCGAGGTCCCCGTGGACGCGCTGGAACGGCACCGACGCCGGGCCCTGGTCCTCGCCGGAGGGTACCGGCTCCACGAGGGCGGCCCCGACGCCGCGCTCACCCTTGTCGGGATGGGTGCGGTCATGCCGGAGGTGCTGCACGCCGCGGCGGAGCTACGCGCCGGCCTCGGCCGAGAGATCACGGTCGTGTGCGTGACCTCCCCGAACGCGATGTTCCACGCGCTGCAGGCCCGGCGCGGGTTGGCCGAGGGTTCCGACGCCCTGCTCACCGAGGTGTTCCCCGCGGACCGGCGCACCCCGATCGTGACGGTGGTCGACGGGGACCCCCGTGCCCTGAGTTTCCTCGCCGGCGTCCACGGAGATCCCATCTCCGCCCTCGGTTCGAGCGCGCCACTGCCGGAGGCCTCCGGGCCGCCGGGAGGGCCGCCGGGGGACACCGACCCGGGCTCATCGACCTCCGGCGCCGCCGGCCACGCCGGCAGCGGCAACCTCGCCCGGCGGGACACGGCCTCGTCGCGGGACCGCCGTCGCCGCCCACCGGTGGAGCTGGACACGATCGTCGGAACGGCACTGGACCTGCTGGACGAGACAGCCGGCTGATCCGGGCCAGACCCACCACACCCGGGCCCCGGGACCCCGGCCGCGCCCTGACCCCGACGGCCAGCTGCGCCCTGCCCCCGACGGCCAGCCGCGCTCAGACCCCGACGGCGTGCACGCCGCCGTCGACGTGGACGATCTCGCCGGTGGTGGCCGGGAACCAGTCCGAGAGCAGCGCCACGCAGGCCTGGGCGGCCGGCGCAGTGTCGTGGACGCTCCAGCCAAGCGGCGCCCGGCCGTCCCAGATCTCCTCGAACTGGCTGAAGCCCGGGATGCTCTTGGCCGCCATGGTCCGCAGCGGGCCGGCCGCGACGAGGTTCACCCGCACGCCCCGGGGTCCCAGATCACGGGCGAGGTAGCGGGTGGCGGAGGCGAGGCCGGCCTTCGCCACGCCCATCCAGTCGTACGACGGCCAGGCGACGGACGCGTCGAAGTCCAGGCCGACGATCGACGCCTTCTCAGCGAACAACGGTAGGGCGGCCCGGGTGAGCGACGCCAGCGACCAGGTGGAGATCTGCAGGGCGGTGCCGACCTCGGACCAGGCCGCCTCGACGAACGGCTTCCCACCGAGCACCGATTCGGGTGCGAACCCGATCGCGTGCAGCACGCCGTCCAGGCCGTCGACATGTTCGAGCACCTGCCCGGCCAGCCCCGCGAGATGCTCTTCGTCGGTGACGTCCAACTCGACGACGGGCGCCGGGGTGGGCAGTCTCTTGGCGATGCGGCGGGTCAGCGACAGCCCCCGCCCGAATCCGCTGAGGACCACCGCCGCACCCTGCTCCTGGGCGATGCGGGCGACGCTGAATGCGATCGAGGCTTCCGTGAGAACCCCGGTGACGAGAACGCGCTTACCTTCGAGAAGTCCGCTCATGGGCTGCATACTCCCAAACATCGCCGTCCCGGTAACGACACCGCCGCCGGGAAGTCGCCCCCGCCGTCAGCGGCGGGTGCCGTCGCCCGCCCACCGTTGCCCGCCCACCGTTGCCCGCTCGGCGCTAGGGCGACCGGGCGGCCTGCAGCCGCCGAGCCGTGCGGATCACCGATTCGACGAACCGGGCCGCCAGCGGGCCGAGGACGGCCATCAGCAGCACGTAACAGGCGGCAAGCGGGCCCAGCCGGGGTTCGAGGCCGGCCGCCACCGCGAGGCCCGCGATGACGATCGAGAACTCGCCGCGTGCGACGAGGGCGGCCCCGGCCCGGAACCGGCCCATGGTCCCGATTCCCGCCGAGCGGGCGGCCCACCATCCCGTCATGACCTTTGTCGCGACTCCGGCGATCGCGAGCAGGGACCCGGTGAGCAGCGCCGGAGGGATCTCGGCGGGATCGGTCTGCATGCCGAAGAAGACGAAGAAGACCGCCGCGAACAGATCGCGCAGCGGCCGCAGGACCTCCTCGGCACCCTCGGCGACCGGTCCGGACAGGGCGATGCCGACGAGGAACGCACCCACCGCGGCCGACACCTGCATACGCTGGGCGACCCCGGCGACGAGCAGGGCCAGCCCCAGGGCCCGGAGCAGCAGGATCTCGTCGTTGCGGTGGGCCTTCGGGTTGAAGACCAGCCGGGTGACCTTCTCGCTGTGCCGCAGCGCGATGTAGAGCACCGCCACCAGGACTCCGAGCGCGATCGCCACGGTCAGCGATCCGCGCACGAACGTGTGATGGGCCAGCAACGCGGTGAGAACCGGCAGGTACACCGCCATGGCGAGGTCCTCGAGCACGAGGACGGACAGGACGACTGGCGTCTCCCGGTTACCGAGCCGCCCGAGGTCCCCCAGCACCTTCGCGATGATCCCCGAGGAGGAGATGGCCGTCACCCCACCCAGGACGACCGCCGCCGTCGGGCCCCAGCCGAGGAGGAACGCGGCGACGACCCCGGGAGTGGCGTTGAGCGCCAGGTCGAGCACCCCGGCCGGCGCCTGTCTGCGCAGCCCGGACAGCAGCTCGTCGGCGGTGTACTCCAGACCGAGGGTAAGCAGCAGGAGGACGACCCCGATCTCCGCGCCGACCCCGATGAACTCCTCGCTGCCACCGAGCGGCAGCAGGCCACCCCGGCCGAACGCCAGCCCACCCACCAGGTACAGGGGAATCGGTGAGACACTGATGCGCAGCGCGAGGTGCCCGAGGACTCCTAGGCAAAACAGAATCCCGCCGAGCTCGAGGAAGGTCGTCGCGGTGGAGTGCACGCGGTCCCGACTGCCCTCCCTGCCCGTGTCAGCCGTTGCGGAGCAACATACCGACGGATGCGGTGTTCTCCGGCGTACCGACGACAACAACGACGTCTCCGGCCTCGAACCGGAAGTCCGGCCGCGGGGAGGCGAGCACCTGCTGGTCGCGGACGACCGCGACGATGGAGGCGCCGGTGCGGGTGCGGGCCTGGGTATCCCCGAGCTCGCGGCCCACGTAGGGCGAGCCGGGCAGGATCGCGATCTGCTCACCGACGAGCCCGGCGAAGGCACGGTTGAGGTCAGCGAGCTTCTCGACGATGCGCGGGGCACCGAGCAGCTCGGAGAGCACGTCGCTCTCCTCCGGCGTCAGCGCGATGGACTCACGCGAGGCGTCCGGGTCGTCCGCATCATAGATCACGAGGTCCCGGCGCCCGTGATGGTGGGACACGACTCCGAGCCGGCGGCCGTTGCGCGTCGCGAAGTCGTGCCGCAGCCCGATGCCAGGCAGCGCGGTCTCCTCGATCTCCACAGCAACCTCTCCGGCGCTCCGATAGCCTGCCTTCCCAGGAAGGCCCAAGTGACCAGCCCCATCACACAATAGTCAACCAGCCGCAACCGCGCCTAGTTCTGTCTTCCGCACATGGGGTTTCGATGCGTTGAC
>NZ_CDWTMO010000169.1:0-8324 GCF_977946435.1 Frankia sp. CgKIO3
CCCGGGGGGCGGGCCGACCAGGTGCGGGAGCCGGAGCGGATCACGGTGGGCGCCGGCCGCCGGACCCCGCCGGGGTAGCGCGGTCACCCGGGGAGCCGGCAGATTCACCGACCCGGGTTCCCCGACGATGGGAGGCCCGGCAGGGGGTCTCGCGCTGTCCTCCGTCATGGGCCCCTCTTCGCCGACGGGCACCATTCGCGTGCCGGGTCCACCCGCCACCCCGTGCCGTCGTTCCCCGGTGGGTCGTCCCCGAGCGCCGTCGTCCGGTCCGTTCGTCGCCTTGTCCGTGCGACGGCTTGTCCGTGCGACGGCTTGTCGGCATGGAATGCCGTGGCGCGGTGGATCCCCGTGGTCGGGCGGTGCGCGCTGGTACGTGACCAGCCTGCCATGCGGTCGGGTTGCCCGCCGTGACGGAGCCCGGTTGCGTCGGCTACGAGTTGTTTGGCGGGCGAGGGCCCTGGGACGCGTCCCACCGAAATGCCGCACCCACGATCGGGTGGTCGAGGATCGGGTGGTCGAAGCAGGTGCCGACCCGGTCACCGCCGGCGCTCGGCGGCGCGGGCCTTCACGGTCGCGCTGAGGCCGCGCGCGGTGGTTTCGGCACGCTGCTTCAGCGGCCCGAGGGTGCGGCGCAGCCGATCGATCCGTCCCTCGCCGCCGCGGGTGACATCCGCCGCCTCGCCCTCCCCGTAGTCATGATCGGGATGGTCCGCCGCGCTCAGCCGCCAGTAGCCACGGGTCGACAGGTCGGCGCGGTCCAGCCCCGAGGCGAGCAGGTGACGGCGGATCCGGCGTACCGCCGTGGCCTCGCAGGCCACCCAGGCCGCGGTGCCGGCGGGCAGGGGTATGGCCCCGACGGCCTCGGCCAGCAGTGCGCCGGGAACCCCGCCGTTACGGTGCAGCCAGGTGACGGTCGTCGCGGGGGTGACCGGGAGAGCCCGCTGGCGGCCGGCGTCGCGAACCTCCGCCACCACGGTCACCGGTACCCGAGTGGGCAGCCGTTCCAGCACCGTCGCCAGTGCGGGCAGGCCGGTCTCGTCGGCGGCGAGCAGGTGGTGCGCGGCCGACGTCCGCACCTCGTATCCACCCCCCGGTCCGGCGATGGCGAGATGGTCACCGGGCCGGGCGGTACCCGCCCACCGCCCAGCCGGGCCCTCGCCGTGCAGGAGCATCTCGATCTCCAGTTCGAGGGCCTCAGCGTCGAACCGGCGCGGGGTGTAGGTCCGCACGATCGGGCGGGGCGCACCCGCCGGGAAGACGGGTCGTCCGTCCGGCCCCCAGCCCGGAACGGTCGGTTCGGTCTGCCCGTCGGCCGGCAGGAAGATCTTCACGTGCTGCGCGGCCCGGGGCAGCGAGAATCCGGCCAGCGCCGGCCCACCGAGCGTCACCGTCACCATGTCCCCGGTGAGCGGGGTGACGCGGACGACCCGCAGCCGGCGCGGGGCCGGCCGGGCGTGCCGCGGCGCGGGCCGGTTCTCCGCCTACGCCGACGGGCGGCCGTCGCGCCCGTCCGGTAGTCCGGTCGGGTGGGGCGTGGATGGCACGGAGGAGCCCGGCCCGAACGTCGACATCGGCTCTTGCGTCCTGCCTCTCGTGACCGCGGGCCGGACTGGTTCTGGCCCGCACGGACGAGCTTCAGGCCCGGGACGGGGCCGTCCCGACCTCCGCGAGCCCGGGTGGCATTCCAGGACGAACCTATGCCCCGCCATTCGGGCGATGACTCGCGGAGGGGCGCGACGGTCGTTCCGTACCTGCCCCGTACCTGCCCCGACAGGATCATCCTCCTTAACAAGGAAAATTTTCGGTAAGACGATGAGGCGCATGTTGGAGGTCGCAGTGATCGATGACCCGGCCGCCGCGGGGGCCGCGCTCGACCCGGTCCGGGCGAGTTTGCTGGCCGCGCTCGCGGAGCCGGGTTCGGCCAGCACCCTGGCCGCTCCCGTGGGGCTGTCACGTCAGCGGGTCAATTACCACCTGCGGGCCCTGGAGCGTCACGGGCTGGTCGAACTCGTCGAGGAACGCAGAAGGGGCAACTGCACCGAGCGCGTACTACGGGCGACGGCGGCCTCCTATGTGATCTCGCCGACCGCGTTGCCGGCGGTCGCCCCGGATCCCGGCCGGTCGCCGGATCAGCGCTCTGCCCGATGGCTGCTCGCGCTCGGTGCCCGGTTGGTGCGGGAGGTCGGCGACCTCATCACCGGTGCCACCGCTGCCCGGCAGCGGCTGGCGACGTTCGCGATCGACAGCGAGATCCGATTCGCTTCCGCCACGGACCGCGCCGCGTTCGCCACGGAGCTCGGGGAGACGGTTGCCGCCCTCGTTGGCAGGTACCACGACACCACCGCCGAAGGCGGGCGCTCCCACCGTTTCGTCATCGCCCTGCACCCGAGCGTCACGCGGCCCGAGCGGGTGGCTGTCGGATCCGATGCGGGGGAGGACGTCCTCGGCCTTGGCACCGCCGGTCCCACCGGCACCGACGGTCCCACCAACGCAGCTGGCCCCACCGGAACCGATGGCCCCACCGCAACCAAGGAGAA
Organism: Frankia sp. CgKIO3; assembly: GCF_977946435.1. Lineage (NCBI taxonomy): Bacteria > Bacillati > Actinomycetota > Actinomycetes > Frankiales > Frankiaceae > Frankia > Frankia sp. CgKIO3. Next base: position 2,538 of record NZ_CDWTMO010000169.1, read on the forward strand.
CTAGAGATGTCCCGTGAGTTCGAGATCCGCCGCGAGGGCGTGCTGCCCACCTCCCCGGAGGAGTACTGGGACGCCGTGACCACCGGTAACGGCGGATGGCTGTGGCCGATGGAGTTCGAGCCCCGGCAGGGTGGCGCAGCGCCCTTCGGGGGCACGGTCACCGTCTGGGACCCGCCGCACCACCTCGTCACCCGGGTGGAGGGTGCGGACGGCTGGTTCAACCAGCTGGAACACGTGATCGAGGGCCGGGACGGCGGCATGACCTCCTTCCGCTACGTCCACAGCGGGATCTTCGTCGACGACTGGGAGAACCAGTACGACGGCGCCAGCCAGCACACCGACTTCTACCTGCACACGCTCGGCCAGTACCTGCGGTACTTCAGCCGCCGGCCGGTGACCTACGTCGCGGCCGACGCGCCGGCGTCCTCGACCGCGCCGGACGCGTTCGTCCGGCTGCGCCGCGAGCTCGGCGTCGCCGACGAGGTCGGCCAGGGCGACGCGCTGCGCGTCACCCTCCCGGGCATCGACCCGCTGGACGCCGTGGTCGACTACCTGCATCCCCACTTCCTCGGCCTGCGGACCGGCGACGGGCTGTACCGCTTCTTCGGCCGCAACGCCTTCGGCGCCCCGATCGGCATCGCCCTGCACCTGTTCGCCCCCGGCGCCGACCAGGCGAAGACCACCCAGGCCTGGACCGACTGGCTGCAGGACGTGTTCGCCTAAGCGCCTTTCCGTCGATCCCCGCCGTTTTGCCGATCTCCGCCGTTTCGTCGATCTCCGCCGGCTCGTGTCGGGCCGGCACCGGCACCCGGTCAGGGATGACGGTCATACTCCGAACGCCCGTGCCAGCCGCGTCAATCCCTCCGTGATCTCCACCGGCGGGTGCGTGGTGAAGGACAGGCGCAGCGTCGCGGGGTCCGGCGGCCCCGCGAAAAAAGGAGCACCGGGAACGTAGGCCACGTCGTGCTCCACCACGCCGGGCAGCAGGGCGGTGGCGTCGTGACCGTCGGGGAGGCGGGCCCAGACGAACATGCCGCCCTCGGGCCGGTTCCAGCTGCTCCCGGGCGGCAGTGCCCAGGCGAGCCCGTCGAGGAGCGCGTCGCGGCGTTCGCGGTAGGCGGCGCACATCCGCGCGATGTGCAGGTCGGGGTCGGCGTCGGCCAGATACCGGGCGGCGGCGGCCTGATCGACCGTGGAGGTGTGCAGGTCCGCGGCCTGCTTGGCGATCACGCAGGCCCGCCGCAGCATGGCCGGGGCCCGCAGCCAGCCCAGTCGCATCCCTGGGGCCATGATCTTGTAGAAGCTGCCGAGTAGGACGGTGCGGTCGGCGGCGTCGGCGAACGACGCGATCCACGGCTCCCGCGTGCCCTGGAAGCGCAGCTCACCGTAGGGGTCGTCCTCGACGATCCACAGGCCCTGCTCCGCGGCCACCCGGGCGACGGCCGCGCGGCGCGCCGCGGACAGCGTCCGACCGGTGGGGTTCTGGAAGGTCGGCACCAGGTAGAGCAGCCTGGGACGCTCGCGGGCCACCGTCTCCGCCAGCCGGTCGGGGAGGATCCCGTGCTCGTCGGTGGGGACGGGCACCACCCGGGCACCCGCGAGGCCGAGGCACTGCAGGGCAGCCAGATAGGTCGGATCCTCCACGAGGACCGCGTCACCCGGCTCCACGAGCGCCGCCGACAGCAGCGTCAGGGCCTGCTGCGAGCCCTTCGTGATCAGCAGGTCGTCCGCTCGGGTGGGCAGGCCGCGGCGCGCCAGGCGGTCCGCGACCGCTTGGCGCAGGTCCGGGTCGCCCTCCGTGGCGGAGTACTGCAGCACGCGCCGCGGCTCCTCGGCGAGCACCCGGTCGTAGGCGCGCCGGATCCCGTCGGCGTCGAAGAGCTCGGGAGCGGGTAGACCGCCGGCGAAGGAGATCACCTCCGGGCGGGCGGTCAGCGCGAGGATCTCCCGCACTGGCGAGGTGCGCACGGCGCCGGCTCGGGCGGCGAGACCGGGCACCGCAGCGGCGGGTGGAGCGGCGTTGGTCATGGCGGCTCCTCGAACTCCTTCTCCGGGTTCTCCCCGACGTACACGACCACTCGCCGCCAACCGCCGGGACGGCCGTACAGCGGCGTTCCAGCATGTGGACTGTGCTTCCCGCATCCTGGACTTTCTGGCGATCATAGCCATCGGCGCCGGCTCACGTGGCCGCCCGCGACTCCGAGCAGGCCGAGCAGCACGTTCACCAGGAATGGGGATGGCAGAGGTCATCATGCCCCTTCGTCTCGGGCGCAGACGATGTCTCCGATCGGGCTGGTTGAGGGGGCTGCTCGTGAACAGGCACCGAACGCCGACGGCGTGGGTAAGACGTCCGCACGGAGAAAGCCAGACTGCGGACCTGGACGGAATGGCGACGGGGAATTCTCCTGTCGCAGTGGTTTATGCGGAACTCATGGAACAGAAATAGAGCGCCCGGATCGCAGAGAATGCCTGCCGGCTGGACCACGACCTCGACGGTCGCGATCGGGCGGGAGATGATCAGGGGAGCGTGTCGGACATCGAACTGATACAGTCCGGCGGAGTCGAGTGTCGTCGACTCTAAGTGTCGCGCTGGTCGCCGGGAGTCCGGTCGCCCGGCACCGGCCAGGGTTCCTTCCCGGGAGACTTCACATGCGCAGCGCCAAGGATTTCTTCGCTCCCCTCGCCGTGGGGGCGCCACTCCCGCCTCGCGAGATCCCGTGGCGGCCGTCCCGGATGATTCACTTCTTCGACCCGAGCAACGAGAAGATGGCGGCGAAGCTGCCGCAGATCATCCCCCGGGTCGACGTGCTACTCGGGAACCTCGAGGACGGCGTCCGGGCGGACAACAAGATCGTTGCCAGGGAGAACCTGATAAAGATCGTCGACGGCGCGGACTTCGGTGAGACGCAGTTCTGGATCCGCCTGAACAGCCTCGACTCACCCTGGGGGCTTGACGACCTGCTCACGCTCGTGCCCGCCATCGGCGAGAATCTCGACGTGGTGATGGTGCCCAAGGTCCAGGGGGCGGAGGACATCCACTATGTGGACCGCCTCCTCGCCCAGTTGGAGGCAAAGGCCGGCCTGTCCCGCCCGGTGCTTGTCCATGCGATTCTGGAGACCGCGCGAGGGGTCGCGAACGTCGAGGAGATCTGCGCGGCAAGTCCCCGCATGCAGGGCCTGTCCCTTGGCCCGGCGGACCTGGCGGCGGACCGGCGGATGAAGACAACCCGTGTCGGCGGTGGGCACCCCGGCTACCTGGTACGCCAGGATCCGCGGCCGGACGACCCGGCGGCCGTCCGAGCCACGTTCCAGCAGGATCCCTGGCACTATACGCTCGCCCGGATGGTAGACGCCTGCGCGGCGAACGGGATCATGCCGTACTACGGGCCGTTCGGTGACATCGCCGACGTCCTCGCCTGCGAGGACCAGTTCCGCAACGCGTTCCTGCTCGGGTGTGTCGGGGCGTGGTCACTGCATCCCGTCCAGATCGACATCGCGAAGAAGGTCTTCAGTCCCGAGCCCGCGGACGTCGAGTGGGCAAAGCGCGTCGTCGCGGCCATGGGCGACGGAACGGGTGCCGTGATGGTGGACGGCACGATGCAGGACGACGCCTCGGTGAAGCAGTGCCGGGTCATCCTCACTCTCGCCACTCGCCTCGCCGCCCGGGACGCGCAGCTCGCGGCGGCCTACGGACTACCCGCGCCGGAGGCACGATGACCGGCACCGCGGCCGCGGGTTCCCCGGCGGGTCCCCCGCCCGCGGGCCTCCCGTCCGCCGCGTACCGTCCGCGGCGTTCCGTCCTCTACATGCCCGGGGCCAACGAGCGCGCCATGGAGAAGGCCAGGAATCTGCCGGCCGACGCGCTCATCCTGGACCTCGAGGACGCGGTGGCGCCCGTCGCCAAGGAGCGCGCCCGGGAGCAGGTCTGCACGGCGATGGCCGACGTCGCCTACGGCCACCGGGAGGTCACGGTTCGCGTCAACGCCCGCGGCAGCTCTTGGCATGCCGACGACCTGCGCGCCGTGGGACGGGTGGGCCCGGACGCCGTCGTGGTGCCGAAGGTCGAGTCGCCGTCGGACGTCCATGCGATCGAAAAAGGGCTCGAGGCGGCCGGCGCGCCGGACCGCACCATGATATGGGCGATGGTGGAGACACCTGGTGCCATCCTGCGCGCCCAGGAGATCGCCCAGGCGTCGCCCCGGCTCACTGTCCTCGTGATGGGCACCAACGACCTGGCCAACGAGCTTCGTGCCGAATTCGTGCCCGGCCGCGCCCCGCTGCTGACCGGCCTGGGACTGTGTCTGCTGGCCGCGCGCGCGAATGGAACCGTGATCCTCGACGGTGTCTACAACGACATCCGTGACGCCGACGGCTTCGCGGCGGAATGCCGCCAGGGCCGCGAAATGGGATTCGATGGTAAGACGCTTATCCACCCCAACCAGATCGAGACGTGTAACCGCACGTTCTCACCCACCGAGGCCCAGGTCGCGCAGGCCACGGAGATCGTGCGGGTGTGGGAGGAGGCACTACGCGAGGGCCGCGGAGTGGCGACCGTCGACGGCCGGCTGATCGAGAACCTGCACGTCGACAACGCGCGCCGGATTCTCGCCGTCAGCGCGGCCATCGCGGGTCTGGCCGACGGCCAGACGGCCTCCTGACGGTAGCTGTTCTGGCCGTAGCTGTTCTGACGGTGACAGTTCAGCCGCTCCGACGGCTGTAGGGATGCGACAGCCTCTCCACCGCGGTGGAAGCCACCGTCGTTCTCTGCCAGCGTGATCCAGACTCTCGGACCCGCGGGCGATGTCTCCTGTCGGTCAGTGCAGGGGCCGGTGCGCGGTCTCGGGGAGCCGGCTGAAGACCACGGTGCTGACCAGGGCGACGGCGGTGACGTACCAGCCGAAGGAGGCGGCGTGGCCGATGTCCACGAGGTAGGTGGCGACGTAGGGGCCGGTGCCGCCGAAGAGGGCGACGGAGAGCGCATAGGGGAACCCGATACCGGAGCTGTGCAGGCGCGCCGGGAACAGCTCGGCGACCACCGCGCTCGAGATGCACGACCAGCAGGCGAGAAACACCAGCCCCATGATCTGGACCAGGAGCAGCCTGGTGGTCGAGCCGTCCAGGAGGGCCAGCATCGGAACCGTGCCGACCACGAAGAAGGTGCCGAAGGTGAGCAGCATCGGCCGCCTGCCGACGCGGTCCGAGATCGCTCCGAAGACTGGCTGCAGGGCGAGGAAGATGGTCAGCGCGACGACACCGGAGAGCAGGCCGTGCTTGAGGTTGGAGCCCACCGTGATGTTCGCGTACGTCGGCAGGTAGGCGGTCCATACATAGAACACCAGCGCCGGGGCCGCGGTCAGCCCGAACACCTGGAGGGATTCCCTGGGATGCCGGCGGAGGAACTCGAACATGTCGGCACGACGGGCACCGGCCGGCTCGTCCGCCGTCTTAGTGAGGGTCTCCTTGGCGTGCGTCCGGATCCACATGCCGACCACGGCCGCGACCGAGCCGAGCAGGAAGGGGATCCTCTAGCCCCAGCTGGTCATGTTCTGCGAGTCCAGCGTGCTGGCGAGTAAGGCGCTGATTCCGATCGCCGCCAGGTTGGCCGAGGTCGCACTGATGTAGAAGAAGCTCGAGTACAGCCCCCGACGGCCATCCGGTGCGGACTCGATGAGAAACGCGCTTCCCGCGGCATACTCGCCTCCCGCGGAGGCGCCCTGGATCAGCCGGGCCAGCAGGAGCAGCGCCGGGGCGGCGACCCCGACCTGCTCGTAGGTGGAGGCAAGCCCC
>NZ_CDWTMO010000170.1:0-8298 GCF_977946435.1 Frankia sp. CgKIO3
GTCCCTGGGCCGCTGGGGGCGCCGCCTTCGCCCGCCGCGCCGGGGGGAGTGGGTGGCACCGGCGGCACCGGCGGCCGTACGGCCGCGGAGGTCCTCGACGCACCGCAGCTCTTCGAGCCGGCGACGTCCTATGAGGTCCGGGATGCCTTCGCCGAACTCGTCCGCCGGGATCTGCTCGGCCCGTGGAGCGGCGAGCGCCAGCAGTTCCACCCCAGGGCGATGGGCCCGCGCGAGCGGTACCTCGTCGGCATGCTCGGGCCGAAGCCGGCTCCGCGCGGTGCCCGGGAGGCCGCCACCGCGGACGTCGTCGCCGACACGGAGACGGCCGTGCAGGGCGACGCGGACGCCGACCTGCCGGAGATCGCCACCCCGCAGAACCGGGGGCGGATCTGGGCGTCGTCGATGGGATTCTCCTTCGCCGTGCTGGCCGGAACCGCCGTGCTGGCCGGAACCGACGGCACGGATTCGGTCGACGTCCTCGCCGTCACGGCGGCCTGGGGGCATTACACCAAGCGGGAGGTGGAGGACGACGAGGGCCGCAAGCGCAGCGCGTGGATCCGCGAACCGGTGGTCTTCGCGAACCGGGAGATCCGCCTGGATGATCACCTGGGCGCCGGTTCCCGGCGGATGCCGCTCGTCGGTGACGACGAGATCGGGGTCTTCCTCGTCGTCACCGTCCGCGAGCGCGGTGCCCGTCGCGTCGTCGAGCTGACGCTGGTCAACAGCCAGCCGGAGCCGCCCTCGTCCGCGGACACGGCGTGGCTGTTCCAGTCGACACTGTCGGTGACCGCGCTGGACGGCGCGCGCGCCGTCTTCCTGCCCGTCGACGATCCCGAAGACGAGTGGTCCGGCCCCGGCTCCGGTTCTGGCCTTGGCCCTGGCTCCGGTTCCCCCGAGGGCGACGCGCCGCTCGCCGGCGCGCCGCCTCTCGACGCTGATCACGAGGATCTGCACCTCCAGTTGTTGTACCGGGGGGAGCGTCGCTACGCGACCGGTCGCAACGTCGCGGTGCATCCGCACGTCCGGCCCGGTGAGCGGTGCGCCCACCGGCTGGAGACCACCTGGCTGCCCACCTACGACGTGCCGGCGACGGTCGCGCCCGCCGGGCCCGGCACGCCGCTGGCTGGGGTCGAACTGGCCATGGACACTCTCGCCGTGGCCGGGCCCGCCGCCCTGCGGCGCGGGTTGACACCCCTCGCCGACGGTTACGCCTCCTGGCTCGACGAGCGCGAGGCCGAGGTCGCGGGCCTGCCGGCGCGGCTGCGCCCGGCCGCCCGCACGGCGATCGGCGACGCCCGCCGAGCGGCGGACCGCATCCGGGCCGGCATCGCCCTGCTCGCCGACCAGGACCAGCCGCGCCACCGCGAGGCGCTGGCCGCGTTCCAGTTCGCCAACGAGGCGATGGCCGCCCAGCGCCGGCACACGGCGATCGCCCGGCTGCGCGACGAGCAGGGGCTGGACTACGCCGCGGCCACCGCCGCCGTGCGGGTCCGGGGCGCGGGGGAGGCCTCCTGGCGGCCGTTCCAGCTCGGCTTCGTGCTGCTCAACCTGCCCTCCCTGACCGACCCGGCGCACCCGGAGCGGGCCGCGGACGCCACCGCCGTCGTCGATCTGCTGTTCTTCCCCACCGGCGGCGGCAAGACCGAGGCCTACCTCGGCCTGACCGCCTACACCTTCGCGATCCGCCGCCTACAGGGGACCGTCGGCACCGGTACCGTGGCCCGCTCCGGCGAGGCCGGGGTCGCCGTCCTCATGCGGTACACGCTGCGGCTGCTCACCGCCCAGCAGTTCCAGCGGGCCGCCACCCTGGTCTGCGCCGCCGAGGTGCAGCGCCGCGCGGACCCGGCGACCTGGGGTGCCACGCCGTTCCGCATCGGTCTGTGGGTCGGCGGCGGGGTGTCCCCGAACCGGTTCGAGGACGCCCGCGACCAGGTCGGCGAGGCGCGAGAGGCCGGCGACGGCAAGCGGGCCAACGTCCTGCAGACCCTGAGCTGCCCGTGGTGCGGCAGCGCGTTCGGGGCCCATACTGACGCCCACGTCGACGAGGACCTCCGCCGGGTGCTGCTGTACTGCCCGAACGGCGAGGGGGCCGACGCCTGCCCGTTCTCCCGGCGGGCGGCGCCCGACGAGGGCCTGCCGGTGCTCACCGTCGACGAGGAGATCTACCGCTACGCCCCGAGCCTGGTCATCGCCACCGTCGACAAGCTCGCCCAGCTGCCCTGGCGCGGCGAGGCGGGGATCCTGTTCGGCCGGGTGAGCCGACGCTGCCCCCGGCACGGGTACCTCCACGACGACCTCGACGCCCGCACCGGCTGCGGCGAGCGTCACCACAGCCGCGGCAGGCGGCCCGCCGTGACCAGCGAGCCGGTCGTCCGGCTGCGCCCGCCTGATCTGATCATTCAGGACGAGCTGCACCTGATCTCCGGTGCGCTCGGCACCACCGTCGGCCTGTTCGAGAGCGCGGTCGACGAGCTGTGCACCTGGCCGGTCCCGGCCGGCGCGCTCACCGGCCCGAAGATCGTGGCCTCGACGGCGACCACCAGGCGGGCCCGCGACCAGGTGCTCGGCGTCTTCGGCCGCGGCCTCGCCGTCTTCCCGCCCCAGGTGATCGACGTGACCGATACGTTCTTCTCCCGGCGGGTCCCGGTCACCCCGGGCCGGCGCTACCTCGGCGTCTGCGCGCACGGGACGAGGATGAAGTCCGCCGAGATCCGCCTCGCCGAGATCCTGCTCCTCGCCGGCCAGACCCCGTTCGACCGGCACGGCACCCCCGTCGAGCCCTACCTGACCCTCGTCGGCTACTTCAACGCCACCCGCGAGCTCGCCGGTATGCGCCGCTACCTCGACGACGACGTCACCACCCGGGTGCGTACCCACGGCCGGCGCAAGGGGCTCGCTAACCGCATCGTCACCGGTACCGGCATGCTCGCGATCTCGGAGCTGACCTCCCGGGTCTCGTCGGCGGACATCAGCGAGGTGTTGGGCCGCCTGGAGATCCCCTTCGACCCCGAGCTCGACACTTCCGCGCGGCGGGAGGCCGTCGCCGAGAACGTCCGTGCATCGTTCCGGAGCAGGGAGCGGGACCGGCGGGCACCGCACCCCCTCGCCGAGCGCACTCGCGCCCGGAGCAACCAGGACCGGATCCCGGTCGACGTGGTGCTCGCGACCTCGATGCTCCAGGTCGGGGTGGACGTCTCCCGGTTCGGGCTGATGGCCGTGATCGGCCAGCCGAAGAACACCGCCGAGTACATCCAGGCGTCCTCCCGGGTCGGCCGGGACGCTGGCCGCCCGGGTCTCGTCGTCACCCTGTACAACTGGGCCCGGCCGCGGGATCTCGCCCACTACGAGGACTTCGAGCACTACCACGCGACCTTCTACCGGCAGGTGGAGGCGCTGTCCGTGACCCCGTTCACCCGCCGCTCCCTCGACCGGACCACCACCGGCACGTTCGTCGCCGCCGTCCGGCACGCCGACGAGGCGAACACCCGCAACGTCGACGCCCACAGCGTGGACCTCGCCGGCCCGGCGGTCAGCGGAGTGATCGACCGGCTGCTGGCCCGTGCCGAGGCCGTCGCCGGGCCGCGCGGCCGGGAGTACCTCGAGGAACGGATCCGGCAGCTGATCGAGAGGTGGGAGCTGGCGAGGACGGGCCCGTCCCGCATCGGCTATCGCACGGCCGGGGGACAGCAGCGAGTCACCGGCCTGCTGGAGCCCGCCGGGCACGTCCGCTGGGACGTTCTCACCGTCGCCCAGTCGATGCGGGAGACTGAGCACGAGATCAACCTGCTGGTGCCCGGCCCCGCCGAGATCTTCACCCCCGCCTACGGCGAGCCGGGCTGGGCGTTCGGCGCGCCGCCGGACGCCGACGGTACCGGTGAGATCGGGAGCAGCGGGGAGATCGGGAGCAGCGAGGCGGACGGCAGGGATGACGAGGTAGTGGACGACGAGGCCGCCCCGGTCGGGGACGAGCTGGGGGAGACGGCCTTCGTGGCGGCACGGGCGGGCCGTCCGGCGCGGTCGGCCCGCGCGGCGCTCCCCGGGAAGGGCATCTGATGGTCACGGCGTTCCACCGGCGGGTTGGCGCGGTCCGGCCCAGTCACCTGATGTTCACCAGCGGTGTCGGCGCGCTCGTCGACCTGCCGAACTTCTCCGCGATCGTCCGCGGCGTCGACGACTGGGACTACCGCAACGTCCCCGAGTACCAGCCGATCGTCGAGCCGCGGTTGCTCGCCGCCGTGCGGCGGCTGTATGACCGGGGCGTCACCGAGCTGCGCCCGGCCCCGTGGGCGGAGACCGACGCGGGCGACCGCAGCGGGCAGGGCGCCCGGATCGGCGTGCCCACCGTGCCGTTCCCGAACTGGCTGCGCTGCACTGCCTGCAACGAGCTGGATGTGATCGCCTCCCGCGCGTTCGGGTTCGAGAACCCGTGGCTGACCCGGCCCCAGGACGCCCGCTTCTTCCACGGCACCTGCGGGCGGAAGAAGACCGGCCGCCGGCCGCTCGCGGTGGCGGCCCGCTTCGTGCTCGCCTGCACCGCGGGGCATCTCGACGACTTCCCCTACCCGATGTTCGTGCACCGGGGCGCGCAGTGCGCCAAGGCGAGTCATCCCCGGCTGCGGATGGAGGACCGCGGCGGCAACCTCGGCGCCAACGTCGAGATCCGGTGCGTGAACTGCGACGCCCGGCGCAACATCCGGGAGGCCATGGGACGCCGGGGGGCGGAGCACCTGCCACGCTGCCGGGGCCGCCATCCCCACCTGGGGACCTTCGCCGATGGCGGGTGCCCGCAGGAGTCCCGCCTGCTCGTCGTCGGCGCATCCAACCAGTGGTTCGCCCAGACGCTGCCGGTGCTGTCGGTGCCGCGGACCGGCGCCAGTGAGCTGGCGGTCAAGGTCGAACAGCACTGGACCGCCCTGGAAGGTCTTCCCACGGTGTCGATGCTGGCCTGGGCGTGCGCGCAGACCGCGGTGCTGCGCGAGTTCGCCCGATGGACGGACGAGGAGATCTGGGCTGCCGTCGAGCGGCATCGCGCCGCGATCGAAACCGGCCCGGCCCCGGGTGCCGACGCCGACGACGAGCGGGCCTACCCGGATCTGCGCACCCCGGAGTGGGAGATCTTCTCCTCCGCCGTCCTCCCCGAACCCACCGACGATTTCGCCCTGCGCCGCGAGCCCGGCGGTGTGCCGGCGCCGCTTGCCGGCTGCTACGCCGACGTCGTGCAGGCCGAACGCCTGCGGGAGGTACGGGCGCTGACCGGGTTCACCCGGCTGGACGCGCCCGACCCGGACGACCCCGACCTCGTCATCCGGGCGCCGCTGGCCCGTGGGCCGGCTTCCTGAGTACCGGCGAGCGAGGTCCGCGGCGAGGGCATGTTCCTGCGGGTGCCCGAGGAGATCCTCGGCCCGTGGGCGCGCCGCGTCGCGGACAGTGTCGCGATGCGCGAGCACCGCGACGCCTACAGCCGATTCCGGGTGAACCGCTACTCCGACCGGATCGCCGGGGACTTCGATCCCATGCAGGGCTGGCCCGGGGAGCGCTTCCTCGCCCTGCACACCCTGTCCCACCTGCTCATCCGGACCATCGCGCTGGAGTGCGGCTACAGCTCGGCCAGCCTGAGCGAACGCATCTACGCCGGGGACGACGGCGACCCGCGCGGCGGCATCCTCATCTACACGGCCGTCCCGGACGCGGAGGGCACCCTGGGCGGGCTGGTGTCGCTGGCCGAGCCCGACCAGCTGCTCCGGCTGACCCGCCGGGCCCTCGCCGACGCCCGGCATTGCTCGTCCGATCCACTGTGCGCCGAGCGGCTGCCGTCGGCGCCCGCCGACTTCCTGCACGGCGCCGCCTGCCACGTCTGCCTGTTCGTGTCCGAGACGACCTGCGAGCGTGGCAACCGCTTCCTCGACCGCCGGTTCGTCGTGCCCCTCGGAGACGAGCCGCAGGACCGCGCCCTCGCCCTGTTCGGCGGGCTGCCGTGAACGGGCTGCCGTGAAGACGAGCGGCCGGGACACGGCGAGCTCCGCGGCTGCCACGGCCACAGACACGGCCACGGTCACCGCCACCGACATCGCCCGGCTGGCCGGAGTCGGGCGGGCCGCGGTCAGCAACTGGCGGCGCCGGTTCGCCGACTTTCCCGCACCCGTCGGGGGGACATCGACCAGCCCGCTGTTCGCGCTGACCTCCGTGGCGGACTGGCTCACCCGGCATGACCGACCGTTCCAGATCGAGGCGGCCGACCAGGTATGGCAGCGGATCCGGGGGGCCGTCGACGATCCGCGCCTCGGTGAGGTGACCGGCCATCTCGGGGGGTTCCTCATCCAGCGCCAGCGGGATCCCGCGGGCGCCACGGCGCTGCTCGGGGAGAGCGACGCGGTGGCGGCCGTATCCCTAGAACCGGCGATCGCCCGCGCCGTGCCGGAGCTTCCCGGTGGTTTCCCCGACACCTGGGAGACCGGGTGGGTGGCGATCGCCCGGGTCGCCGCCGAGGCGGCGGACCGGCACGGCCACGCGGAGCTCTTCGACGCGCTGCGCGCCCGCTACCGCGAGGTCTGCTCCCGGCAGGTGGCGGAGCCTCCGCGGGCGGTCGGGGAGCTGATGGTGACCCTCGCCGGCCTGCGCGGCCGGGCGGGGGCCGCCACGGTGCTCGACCCGGCCTGCGGGGTCGGCGGGCTGCTGGAGGCGGCCCGGGCCGCGGGGGCGGGCCGCCTGCTCGGCCAGGACGTCAACCCGACGATGGCGCGGGTGAGCGCCGTCGGACTGCTGCTGCGGGGTGGTGACGCGCGGATCGTCGCGGGCGACTCGCTGCTCGCCGGCGCCTTCGCCGGGGAACGGGCCGACGCGGTCCTGTGCGCCCCGCCGTTCGGGCAGCGTTGGGGCTACGACGAGCTGCTCGGCGCGCCGTGGTGGCGCCACGGTGTTCCACCGCGGGGGGAACCCGAGCTGGCCTGGGTGCAGTACTGCCTGGCGCACGCCCGGGACGGCGCGCCGGTGCTGGTCATCATGCCGGCGGCCGCCGCGTCGCGCCGGGCCGGGCGCCGCATCAGGGCGAACCTGCTGCGTGCCGGGGAACTGCGCGCCGTGCTGGGGCTGCCGCCCGGGCTGTTCCCGACGGGATCGGCCTCGGATCTGTGGGTGCTCCGCCGCGGTGCCGGCCCCGATGCCGGCCCCGATGCCGGTTCCGGCGGGCCCGGGGCGACGTCCGCTCAGGTACTGCTGGGCCTGGCGCACGGTGAGATCGCCGTCGTCGAAGCGGCCTGGGCGTTGTTCGTCGCCGCCGGCGGGTTCGGCGGCGACACCGCCGATCTGCCGGCGGGATTCCGGCGGATGTGCGTTGCGGACCTCCTCGACGACGAGGTCGACGTGAGCCCGCGACGCTACATCGACCATTCTCCGGAAAGAACCGCTGTCGGTGAGTTCCCTGCTGTCGGTGAGTTCCCTGCCGTCCGGGAGGATTTCCTGGCGATGGTGGCCTCGTTGTCCTCGGCGGTTCCCCTCCTGACCCCACCGAGGGGATCCGGACCGGCGGACCGGCTGGCTTCGCCGAGTGTCACGCCGAGCGTCACGATCGGTGAGTTGGCGAAAGCCGGATCGTTGACGGTCCTGATGGCCCCGTTGCAGACCAGGGCCGGGGTCGGTGACCTGCCGCTGCTCACCGCGGGCGACGTCCGGCATGGGCGGGGCCCGTCGGGCCGGACGGAGGAACTGGCCGGAATGCTCGTTCTCCGGCCCGGCGACGTCGTCTGTGTGACGGCGCCGGGGGAGACCACGGCCCGGGTCGTCGAGGACGCGGGTGCCGTTCTCGGGCCGCGGGTGGTGCTCCTGCGGGGCGATCCCGACCGGCTCGATCCGTACTTCCTGGCCGGGATCCTGCGGGCGGCCGGCCATCGGGCGCACGGGCGATCCGGTGGCGGTGCGGACGCCCAGGCCGCCGGCCGCTCGGGTGGATCGTCGCCGCCCGCCGGCCTGCGGCGGGTCCGGATACCGGTTCTCCCGCTGGCCGAACAGCGTTCCCGGGGGCTCGACTTCCATCGCCTCACGATGGTCGAGAAGTCGCTGCGCGACGCGGTGGAACTGGCCGAGACCATCGTCCGGCTCGGTCATCTCGGAATCGCCGACGGAAGCCTGCGGGGCGGGGCGACAGGTCCCGTGTAATGACGCCCCTGCCCGGTGTGCGGGTCCGGCCGAAGCCTTGTCCTGGTAACGGTGAAGGCGGCGCGGTGCAACCGGAATCAGCAACCCGACAATGCTGTGGCCGGCCGACAATGCCCTGGCCGATGCCGTTTCCGGGTGGGGGTAGTG
>NZ_CDWTMO010000171.1:0-5513 GCF_977946435.1 Frankia sp. CgKIO3
ACGTCACGCCCGCCGGGGCCCGACTCGGCGAGGATCGGGCCCGCACGGCCCTGACCAGGCAGATTCACTCCCGTCGCCGGGTGAGATGATAATCACCTCAAGCCCCCGGGGTCGGTTTTCCAGGGTTACGTCAGACTCGCTACCCCCGCCTCTTCGGCGAGTCGACTTACGAAAGTATTTCTACCTGATGCGCGGCGCGCTCCATGCATTAATGCCGGGTCGGGGCCCGCGCGATGACTATCAAGGTGATTATGGACACGATCCAGCCGCCAACGGGGGGTGGAAAATCAGAGAACCAGAGCCAAGAAGTTGAGCGGAGGAGGATCGTGACCACGGACGGCGCCCGAACCGGGCAAGCCGGCGAACCGGGACAGCTCAAGCGAGGCCACGGCTCCCCGCACCTCGCTTCCTGATCGTCGGGCCTGGCCTGGGCGGCTCACCTGGACGGTGAGAAGCCCCCCTCGTCCTGGCCAGGCTGTTGCTCAGGTCCCGCACCTCGACTCGGAGCCCGGAGCCCGAAGTCCGGAGCCCGGAGCCCGGAGCCCGAAGTCCGGAGCCCGGAGCCCGGAGCCCGAAGTCCGGAGCCCGAGACCGCGAGTCAGCACGCATCGAGGACCGCGCTGGCCAAGCGGACCTTACTGGTGATCGTGCACCGGCGCTCCACTTCCGCGAGACCGACCAGGTTCGCTGCTGGACGAGTCCTCCCCAGTTCGCCCGCCAGCCCACGGACGGTTCCGACCTGCATCAGCAGCCGGTCAACGGCGGCGTAGATCTGACCGGCATCCCCGAGCCCTTTCCGCCACCAACTGCCGAAGGTGGACCATGACAATCCTCGACGACAGCACCGCGCCCGGCCTCGTCGGGCCGCCGAGCTCCCACGGTCCGCGTCGTGACCCGGCTCCGCTCCTGCCCGACCCCGAGCCGGTCCAGGTCCTCGGCAGGAGGCTGCGGGGAAGGTCGACACCGATCTGCTGCGCGTCCTGTACCACCGCCTGGTGCTGGGACGGCGCTTCAACCAGCAGGCCACGACCCTGGCCAGGCAGGGCCGCCTCGCCGTGTACCCGGCGTCCACCGGCCAGGAAGTATGCCAGATCGCCGCGGCCATGGTGCTGCGGGAGTCGGACTGGCTGTTCCCCAGCTACCGCGACACGCTGGCGGTGGTATCGAGGGGCGTGCGCCCGGTGGACGCGCTGACGCTGATGCGCGGGAACGCGCACAGCGGCTACGACCCGTGGGAGCACCGGATCGCGCCGCTGTCGACTCCGCTGGCCACCCAGGCCTGCCATTGCGGTGGGCCTGGCCCACGCCGCCCGCCTGCACGCGGCCTCGGATCCGTGGGCGGCGGAGGACGTCGTGGCGCTTGCCCTGATCGGCGACGGCGGTACCAGCGAGGGCGACTTCCACGAGGCGCTGAACTTCGCCGGGGTGCTGAACGCGCCAGTGGTGTTCCTGGTACAGAACAACGGCTATGCGATTTCGGTGCCGCTGGCCCAGCAATCCGCGGCACCGACGCTGGCACACAAGGCGGTGGGCCATGGGATCACTGGTCGCCTGGTGGACGGTAACGATGCGCCTGCGGTGCACGGTGTGCTGCGCACGGCGGTCGAGCACGCGCGGTCGGGTCGCGGCCCGGTGCTGGTCGAGGCGGTCACCTACCGGCTGGAGGCGCACACCAACGCCGACGACGCGACCCGCTACCGCACCTCGGAGGAGGTCGCTGCCTGGCAGGCCCGCGATCCGCTGATGCTGCTGGAGCGGCAGCTGCGCAAGGCCGGTCTCCTCGACGACGCCGGCGTCGCCGCAGTCGCGCAGGCCGCCGAGGAACTCGCCGCCGAGATGCGCGCCCAGTTCGATCGTGCGCCTGATCTCGATCCGGGCTCGCTGTTCACGCACGTCTATGCCCAGCCGACCAGCCAGCTTCGTGAGCAGGCCGCCGAGCTGATGGCCTGGCAGGCCGCGGACGTAGCCAAGAGCGACGACGCACGATGAGCGCCGCGACCATGGTGCAGGCCCTCAACGCCGCGCTGCGCGACTCGCTGCGCGAGGACGCGCGCGTCCACATCCTCGGCGAGGACGTCGGCACCCTCGGCGGCGTCTTCCGAGTCACCGACGGCCTGGCCGCCGAATTCGGCGCGCAACGCTGCCTGGACACCCCCCTGGCCGAGGCAGGCATCCTCGGCACCGCCGTGGGCATGGCCATGTACGGCCTGCGGCCCGTCGTGGAGCTGCAGTTCGACGCCTTCGCCTACCCCGCGTTCGAGCAGCTCGCGTCGCATGTGGCCAAGATGCGCAACCGCACGGCCGGGAAGACCACGCTGCCGATCACCATCCGCATCCCGTACGGCGGCGGCGTCGGCGGCGTCGAGCACCACAGCGACTCCAGCGAGGCCTACTACGCGCACACCCCCGGCCTGCACGTCGCCACCGTCGCCGACGGCTACGGGCTGCTCCGCTCGGCGATTGCCTCGGACGACCCGGTGGTCTTCCTGGAGCCAAAGCGGCTCTACTGGTCTACGGACGACCGGCCCACGGACGACCGGTCTACGGACGGCTTCTCTCCGGTCGAGGTGCCGCCGATCGGCCGGGCAGTGGTCCGCCGGACCGGTACCTCGGCGACCCTCCTGACCTACGGCCCCTCGCTCCCCGTGTGCCTCCAGGCGGCCGCGGCCGCGCGATCGGAGGGCTGGGACCTGGCGGTGGTCGACCTGCGCTCGCTGGTCCCCTTCGACGATGAGACGGTCTGCAAGGCGGTCCGCGCCACCGGACGCGCCGTTGTGGTCCACGAGGCCGCGGGTTTCGGCGGCGTCGGTGCGGAGATCGCCGCCCGCGTCAGCGAGCGGTGCTTCCACCACCTCGCCGCCCCCGTCCTGCGGGTCACCGGCTTCGACATCCCTTACCCGCCCCCCATGCTCGAACATCACTACCTTCCCAGCGTCGACCGCATCCTCGACGCTGTCGCCCGACTCCAGTGGGAGCAGTAACACCGTGGCCGCGGTACGCGAATTCCCCTTCCCCGACCTCGGCGAGGGCCTGACCTCCGCCGAGGTCGTCCGCTGGCTTGTCGGCGTCGGGGACGTCATCACCGTCGATCAACCCGTAGCCGAGGTCGAGACCGCCAAAGCCGTCGTCGAGGTGCCCTGCCCCTATGCCGGCGTCGTCACCTCCCTCGCGGGCCTGGCCGGTACCAGTGTCCCGGTCGGCACACCACTGATCACCGTGGCCGTCAGCGAGCCGGCAGCAGGGCGAACGGGCTCCGGGAACATCCTCGTCGGCTACGGCACCAGCACGGACCCCCCCGAGCCCGCCGCCGACGGCGCGTCGGCGCACCCGGGCCGGCACCCGGGCCGGCGACGCCACTCGGGCCTTCCGCCCAGACCGTGGTCCAGCCCATGGTCAAGGTCGTCTCGCCCCTCGTTCGCCGCTTCGCCCGCGAGAACGCCGTCGATCTCCGAAAACTCGTCGGCACCGGCCCGGAGGGGCTGATTCTGCGCAGGGACGTGGAGACCGACTCGACCGTCGTCCCGCTGGACCCGCTGGCGCGGCGCGCGGCGGAGACGTTCGTGCGCAGCAGGCGCGAGGTGCCGGATGCCACCTGCTGGGTCGACACGGATGCCACCGCACTGCTCGCCGCCAAGGACACCCTCAACGACACTCCCAACGACACCCTCAACACGGGGGGCACCGAGCCCAGAATCGGTCTCCTGGCGATTCTGGCCCGCATCTGCGTCGCCGCACTGGTCCGCTTTCCCGCGCTCAACTCCGCCGTCGTCACCGACGCGGACGGCCGCGCGACCGGCGTGCGCCACCACGCCGCCGTCCACCTGGGATTCGCCGCGCAGACCCCGCGCGGCCTGGTCGTGCCCGTCGTGCACCACGCTCAGGGCCTGACCACCGCTCGACTGGCCGCCGAGATCGCCCGGTTGACCGCCGCCGCCCGCGCGGGCACGCTCACTCCCGCCGAGCTGACCGGCGGCACGTTCACGCTCAACAACTACGGCGTCTTCGGTGTCGACGGCTCCACGCCCATCATCCACCACCCCGAGGCCGCGATGATCGGCATCGGCCGGATCGTCCCCAGGCCCTGGGCGGTGGACGGCGAACTGGCGGTCCGCAGGGTCGTGCAGCTCTCGTTCACCTTTGACCACCGGGTCTGCGACGGCGCCACCGCCGGGTCCTTCCTGCGCTTTGTCGCCGACGCGGTCGAAGACCCCATGGTGCTGCTGCGCCACCTCTGACCACTGCACCTCTGACCACCGCTTTACCAGCAGGCGATGACCGCTGCCCGCCCCGGTCCTAGGAGGTCTGTCTTGCCTGCTTACTCCCCCCGCTACACCTATCTCGGCCCTGAGGGGACCTTCACCGAGGCCGCGCTGCGGACGCTGCCGGCTACGGAGACGCATGAGCTGTTCCCCTCTCTCTCCGTGGCGGAGGCGTTGGACGCGGTCCGCAACGGGGACGCGTCCGGCGCGCTGGTACCGATCGAGAACTCCGTCGAGGGGGCAGTGACCGCCACGCTGGACGAGCTCGCGACCGGCAAGCCGCTGATGATCTGCCGCGAGGTGCTGCTACCGATCAGCTTCGCGCTGCTCGTGCGGCCGGGCACCACGCTGGAGGACGTCAAGACCGTCACCGGCCACCCGGTCGCCCGGGCCCAGGTACGCCGCTGGCTCGCGGCTCACCTGCCGTACGCGGAGTGGGAATCGGCCGCGTCCAACGCCGAGGGGGCCCGGCTGGTGCGGGAGGGGCGCTTCGACTGCGCCTTCGCCGGGGAGTTCACCGCGCGGCGCTACCGGCTGGAGGCCCTCGTGACCGACATCCACGACGTCCCCGACGCCACCACCCGTTTCGTCCTGCTCGGCCGTCCAGGCCGCGCCACCGCGCCGACCAACGCGGACAAGACGTCCATCGTGGTGTGGCCGGCCGCGGACGAGCCGGGCGCGCTGCTGGAACTCCTGCAGGAATGGGCCGTTCGCGGGGCCAACCTGATGCGGATCGAGTCCCGGCCGACCGGCGAGGGCCTGGGCCGGTACTGCTTCTCGATCGACGCGGAAGGACACGTCAGCGACCGCCGGGTGAGCGAGGCCCTGATGGGGCTGCACCGGATCTGCCGGAAGATCCGCTTCTTGGGGTCCTACCCCCGCGCCGACGAGGTCGCCCCGTCCGTGCCCCCGAGCATGACGGACCACGAGTTCGTCAGGGCCGCCGACTGGCTCACCCGCTGCCTGGACGGCCGTGGCGAGGACTGGGCGGCGTGCGGACTGGGATGCCTGCGGACACGATCCGGCGGCCATTGTGCGGTGCGTCTGATGAAGCGGTGCCATAGCCCTTTCGTGGTGATGTCATAAACGCGTCATTATCTTGCGCTGGCAACGCCATATCCGATTGTCGCCAAATGATGGTGCTGTACGGTGCTCTTTTCCCCATTCGGGGCTATTCCGTGGAGACGTGCGACACAGACCCCCGGCGGCCTGCTCGGAATCAGGAGTAATAGGTACATGGGCCCATGTGTCTTT